>JBJEBO010000025.1:0-4940 GCA_051870155.1 Candidatus Cryptobacteroides sp. | reverse complement strand
CTGAGGGAAATTGAAAACAATGCAGGATGGAAAATGCTTGAAAATGAACGGGTTGATATCTATCGTCCGGATTCTTCATATATATCGGTCATAGGAATTGAAAATCTTTCCGCGAGTCCGCAATTCCCATCCTATGGAAATCTTGATGCTGCGCTCAGCCCATCCCCGTTCAAGATTCTTCTTTCCCACGACCCTTCAGCCTGGGAGGCATTCATAATAGGCAAGACCGATATCGACCTCACCCTTTCCGGACATACCCACGATATGCAGCTCGCTCTCCCGGGATTCAGCCCGAGCTCGCTTTTCTATAAACAGCACAAAGGACTTTATGAGGAAAATGGTCAATATCTATATGTCAATATCGGACTTGGAGAAACCATTTTCCCCGCAAGAATCGGTGCCCGTCCCGAAATCACTGTCCTTGTCTTAAAGCGCTAATTGAAGGCCTTTGACTTTGTCCCAGTCACCCCTTGTGAAATCAGGAATCATCACCGGCATTCCTCCGTGGGCGCACGAAACCCCTGAAAGTTCGGTCATACAACTCCATTCAGCCGCATCATAGACATCCTGATCCAACGGCAGACCATTTCTCAGGCAATAGATGAGCCTGTAATCCATAATGAAATCCATTCCGCCGTGTCCGCCCACTTTGCGTGCGGTCTCGACAAGACTGCCCTCTTTGGTGATAGGATGCTGATAGACAGCCATCAGGGAATCACGCACTTCTTTGATAGCGTATGATTCTGCATCAAGGTCATAGATATCCGGCGCATCTTTTACGGACTTGTCGAGGTTCGCCGCCTTGACTGCCAATCCCTGGTTCGGATATTTGTTTGCAAAGCCGTCTGTTCCTGTGATTTGGTACATTCGGCTGTATGGTCTCGGTGTCACCACTCCGTGCTCAATGAGGATGGTCTTGCCCTTAACAGTTTTGATGATGGTACAGGTGTTGTCGCCATTGGCGTATGTGTCTGCATCCATCAGACGCTTTGCATCCTCCTTCCCTTTGAACGGATCCGTGTCAACCGACACAAGATACTCCATCCTGTCGCCCCTGTGTATGTTAAGTACCTGACAAACCGGACCAAGACCGTGGGTCGGATAGACATCACCCCTGTGCTTCTGATTGAAATCCATTCTCCAGTTTCCCTGATATGCCTTCCAGAACGGATCCAGACAATGCTGATATGAGCCTTCTGCGTGTATGATTTCTCCAAAAACTCCCTGCTGAGCCATATTCAATGTCGTAAGCTCAAAGAAATCATAACAGCAATTTTCGAGCATCATACAATGCTTCCTTGTCCTTTCCGCCGTATTAACCAGTGCCCAACACTCTTCGATACTTGTTGCCGCCGGAACCTCGACTGCCACGTGCTTTCCGCTGTTCATCGCATAGACAGCCATCTCGACGTGGTTCTGCCAAGGGGTGCAAATATAAACGAGGTCGATATCGTCTCTGTCGCACAATTCTTTCCAGCCTTCCTCTCCGAAATAGCCGGCAGCCCTTGCCACAGATCTTCCGTCAAGCATTTTCTGCACAGCTTCCACCCTGTCTTCATAAAGGTCACATAATGCAACGATTTTCACACCTTCTATATATGTGAATCTTTCCACGGCATCTGGTCCTCTCATACCCAGACCAATGAAACCGACCCTGACAGTCTCCATAGGGTCTGTCCTGAAGCCAATCATACATTGCTGGTCGGCGGGGCGTGGTGTTACAGGATAGACTATTTTCCCGTCTTTGATGGTATATTGCCCTGTTGTTCCGCAGGAGGCGAATGAAATGAGGATTGAAACAATTGCAAGAATGCAGCAGATGTGTCTCGAAATAACAGAAAGTTTCATTGTGCAAATGGATTAGTGCGTAAAGATATATAAAAATTCGGTGAAATTTCTAAATTTGCAGAAGTTCCATTAGATAAAGTCATAAGTACAAAAACAAATCTGTGGTATGAAACATTTGTTGTCAAAGTCTTTGTCACTCACAGTCATTCTGTTCGCTCTTCTTTCCTGTTCTGTAAAGCAAGGGGAGCATATTGTCCTTTTTGAAAGCGGAAACTCCGACAGCATACCTTACAGGATCCCGGCTTTGTCTGTTCTTCCGGGTGGTGGGCTTGTCGCTTTCACCGACTACCGTCATTGCAGGGAGGATATCGGCTTCGGAAGGGTTGACATCCATTCGCGGTCATCGCGGAATGGCGGTCGTACCTGGGGAAATGAAACTGTCGTAATTGAGGGGACAGGAGTCCCTGGAGCGGTGGATTGCGGCTTTGGCGACCCTGCGGTTGTTGCGGATAGGGAGACCGGGGAGCTGCTGTTGATGCTCGTATGCGGTCAGACCATATATTGGGCCCCTGAAACCACACGTTCGAATCCCAACCGGATCACAGCACTGCGCAGCTCGGACGGAGGAAAAACGTGGGGGCAGTGGACGGAAATGACCGAAGAAATATATAGTCTTTTTGATGACTGTCCCAAAGGATGTGTTCAGAGTTGTTTCATTGCCTCTGGAAGAATCTTCCAGAGCAGCACAATAAAGGTTGGAAGCCATTACAGGATTTATGCGGCTATGTGTGCAAGACCGAATGGTAACAGAGTGATTTACAGCGATGATTTCGGCCGTAGCTGGAGGGCTCTTGGCGGTGCGGACCAATATCCGGCTCCGCAGGGAAATGAACCGAAGTGTGAGGAACTGCCGGATGGAAGCGTGGTGCTGAGCAGTCGAGCATATAGCGGAAGGATATTTAATATATATAGGTATGAAGATGTTGCGAACGGCAGGGGAGAATGGGGCGTATCGGCGTTCTCCGGTGAGGCAGAAAGGGGATGTGCGGCATTGGATAATTCTTGCAACGGTGAAATATTATCCGTTCCCGCAGTCCGGAAGTCCGACGGAAGAAAGGTGAATTTGTTCCTGCAGTCGGTCCCTCTTGGTCCCGAAAGAAGGGATGTGGGCATATATTATAAGGAATTGCCGGAGGATGTTGACGGAATCACCCCTGAAACCTTGGCTTCAGACTGGAGTGGACCATATAAAGTGTCCTCAACACAATCAGCGTATTCCACGATGGTTATGTTGAGGACAGGCAATATAGCTTTCTATTTTGAAGAGACTTTGAAAGATGACGGCAAGGGTTACGATATGGTTTTTGTCGAACTGTCTCTTGACACCGTCACCGGGGAACTCTACCGCAAATATTAGCGGGTTGAGAACCTGTAGATGCAGGTCTGTGTATAAGTCTGACCCGGTTCTATGAGGGTTGAAGTAAATCCAGGCTGGTTGGCGGAATCCGGATACATCTGCGTTTCGAGAGCGAGAGAACTGCGGAATCCGAGAGGTCGTCCGTATTTGCCACAGAATGTGCCGTCGAAGAAGTTCCCGCTATAAAATTGTAGTCCGGGCTGGTCTGAAAGAACTTCTACCTGTCTTCCGCTGCGTGGGTCATATACTGTACAAAGGAGCTCAACCTCGTTTGCTGTCTTGCGGTCGATGCACCAGTTGTGGTCGTAACCCCTTGCATTCTTGAGCTGTACATTGTCCTCTCCGATCATATCGCCAATGGCGTGCTCTTTCCTGAAGTCGAAAGGAGTGCCTTCAACAGAAGTAATCTCACCTGTCGGGATGCTGAGCTCATCTATAGGAACATAATGGCTGGCATTGATATACATCAGATAGTCCTCTACCGTTCCGTTTCCTTCACCATTGAGGCAGAAAAATGGGTGATTTGAGATGTTTATATGTGTCTTTTTGTCTGTAACTGCTTTATAATCAACCTTAAATTCGTTATTGGATGTGACAGTATAGGTCATCATAATGTCCTTGTTGCCAGGGAAACCCTCCTGACCGTCTGCGTGAAGATAATGGAGGACGATGCTTGAGTCATTCACTGAAACGACATCCCAAACCACATTGTCAAGCCCGATGAATCCACCGTGGAGGGTGTTCACTTCATTGTCGTTTGCAGGAAGTTTGTATTCGATGCCGTCGATGGTGAAACTTGCTCCTCCTATACGGTTGGCAACCGGTCCTACGCAAGCTCCGAGAAATCTTTCTCCCGGAGGAGTTACATAGTCGTTAAGGTTGGCATATCCTACAACGATGTCCTCATAGTTACCGTTCCTGTCAGGTGTAAAAATGGATACTACCCTTGCGCCGAAGTTTGTTACCTGAAGTGTCACATCGCCTCCTTTCAGCGTGTGGAGCGCAACTTCCTTACCATCAATTGTTCCATTGAAGTTTTCAGCTGGAATAAGTTCAGGTTGTGATTTCACAGAACAGGCTGCCGTACAGGCAGCCGCTGCAAGCAATGAAATGATTGTTTTGTTCATTGTATTATTCACTTAAGTTTCGCAAATGATAATTCATTGGTCTTTCGAGAGTTGTACAGTCTGCGAAACTTTTTCCTACCGCACAAAACCATATATCGAAGACCTTTGCATAAATAATCAGAAGAAAACTACTGGAGGTGCCTGATAAACGACTCTGGCAGACAAACATTGTCCAAATTGAGCGCTCCGGCAAAAAGAGGAGCAATCTCGCGGTCCTTGAAACCGGCAATCCCGCAACCGATTCGTGTTACATAGAAGAATTTCTCTGGATGTTCTTCTGCGAATTTGATGAAACCATCAACATAAGGTCTGATTTCCTCCACACCTCCGTGCATTGTCGGGATTGCATAACTCTGCCCTCTCAAACCGGTGCCGCAACCCATCACAGCGCCGAATTTTTTGAAAGCGGTATAGGCTGCTCCGCCCCCGTGCATTCCGGCAAGATTGCTTCCAAATACAAAGACCTCATCTTCCCTGAGACTCTCAATGAGATCCGGGGTGCAAGAAGGCCGTTCAATGTCATTATAGACTTTTGTTTCTTTTGTTTTCATAGTTTTGCAAACTTACATAAAATCTTTCGATTTTACGCCAGTTGAATAAAAATCAAG
>JBJEBO010000024.1:0-4958 GCA_051870155.1 Candidatus Cryptobacteroides sp. | reverse complement strand
CAAGGATGACATCCCAGTTCGACCAGCGCATCCAAAACGAATATTTCGTCGATACCGAACACCTCGAAGAAGCCGTCTCCGCCTTGTTTGAATAATGCATTCGAATTTGTTTTACACATCATCGTATGAAAAAACTTCTCGGTATTCTAATTTTTTTGTGTCTGGGGTGGTATGCAACTGCTCAGCGAACTCCTATATATTGGGAGGAAGGACGATATTTTTCAGCCGACTTTTCTTATACCCATAAGTCACTGAAAATGGGACAATTCGACATATTTGGACTTGAGTTAGCCTGCTTTCCAAGCCCCACAATGGCTTGGGAAATGACCTCGTCTTTCGAGTTTGGCAAAGATTATTTTTCTTTCGAGCCTATATCTCTTGTAGGGTCCCTATTTGTATTTGTAACCCAGTTGGGCGATTATGAATCCAAATTAAAACTTGCTGCTTTTATACTTGCCGTTACTGCTGGCAGAGTCCCGATTTACCCTTTAGATTGGTTGGAGATTGTTCCTTACTGGAATTTGATGAAATGTACGCTAATAAAATCTCAATTCAGTAAGATGCAAATATACGGTGATATTGGATTAAGCTTACGATTTTTCCCCTTGGAAAGTTTTCTGGATTGGTATGACACTTTCTACATTAGTCCCTTTGCTGAATATGATTTCGGCTACGAAAAGAACTCTCCTTTCAAGGGTTTCAGTTTTGGTATAAAAACGGGTATTTATTTCTAAATTCAATTTATATGAAAAAGAGTCACATTATTTTATTGTTATCTTTATTATTTCTGTGTCCTGTAGCCATTCAGGCGCAAATAAATCTAAATTCAGCAGAAGGACAGAAAGTAAGCAAGGCACTCGACGATGCGTATAAAAAAGCCAATTCCCAAAATAGTAATTCCAAAAGCAAAAATGGAAATACAGGCTACGGGACAGGTACAGCCTCAGTGCCAGGAACAATGAACCGCTCTCAGGGTAACGCCACAGTCAATAAGTATCAGCGAGCAAATACAGCTAATGTTTCCTCCACTAATAATTCAAATCCTACCGTCCAACTTCAGGGTCAAACTGCCAAAGAATTATTAAACGCAGTGAATGTAAGCAAAGCAGGCGCAAAATATGCCAATAATGGGCAATATGAAGCGGCCTATGTAAGTCAATACGATGCTTTTAAAGGAGCCCTCCCAGACGAAAGTAAGACTAAAAACTGGAAAGCACAAGACTGGGAAAATTACTACTACGGTCAGGTAAAGACAAGTTATGATAAAGAATGTATGGAAATGAGCTCTTCTCTTGCTGAAAAAGCCAAGCAGAGTTTTACAAAAGCCCTCGAAGAGCGTACTGGAATAAAAGATATCAATTTAGAACTTGACAACTATGAGCTGAGGAATGTAATACAGGAAGGAAATGCGGCTAAAGCAACGCAATATGTCAAGGACAAGATGAAGAAGACTCTTACCGATAAAGGGATTCGCACTGATGTAGCAAATATTGTTATAGATGAAGGAACCTCAAAGGAAGTTAGTGCCAATGTATCAAATACTGTTTCAAAGGCATCAAAGAGGAAAGAGGAACTGGAAAAAACGAAAGCGCAAATAAGGAAAAGATGTAAAGGTGAGTGTAAATTGAAATGATTATGAAACGGTTTTTGATTAGTATCGCACTTCTGTGCACTTCTCTTTGGGCAGTAAATGCCCAAAGTCTGGAAGAAATTGAGGCTGAAATACTTTCTTATATTGAATGTGTCAAACAGTTCAGCGAACCTAAGTACCACAATGGCGAATATGTCCTTTCTAATGGGAAACGGGTAAAAGTAATGGAGCAAACAGATTTTGAGCGTTTTGTATTCAGTAGCATTGACGCCTTCCTTGACAATATGGATCGTTTCTTTGAAGAGTCAACTTACTTTAATCCTATGAGAAGGATGCTGATGGACAGACAGGATTTGAGCGACTGGGAAATCAAGTCTGCAAAGACGATATCCCGTGAATATTTCAAGAGTCCGGGAAATTGCTTTCACATTGCATCTCACGGTCTGATGAATCCTGATGGCGGTTCGGATTCCATCCTGATGGGAGGAGTGGAACTAAATCCTGAAGAAACTTCGGAACTCATCCTCAAGACTATGCTTGATGTGGGACCGGCTATCATCAATTCCAAACACGAACCATTCACGATAGTCCTGCACTCTTGCGGTTCAGGAAAGGGAGATAATAGTTTCGCAGCAAAACTGTCTGAAGCACTCGCCAAGGAGTTTGACAATGTTGCCGTCGTGGCTGCTCCGGATATTGTGTATTGCACCCTGGATGAAAATGGGAATTATTCAGAACGAGTCAGTTCCGAATCGGATATACGAAGAGGAACCTATGACCGCTACAGCCAAAACTGGATGGTCTTCAAGAACGGACATTCAGTTATGACCGGCACAAAAGATTTTGCAGAAACTGTTGACAAATATCTAAAATCCAATGATTAAGTACAATTATAGACTTTTTTGCTCCTGCCTGCTGGCTATGTTCACATTCTGCCAGAGTATGATGGCCCAAACCGATCTTATTGAGCAATATGGCAAAGCTTTGGAACTGTTTTCAAATGCAAGCTCCACAAGTGAATATATGGAAGCCTATAACGCCTTCCAGGAACTAAAAGACTTGATGCCTGACGAAGTGGATATCCATTACAGGATGGGAATCTGCGCTGAAATTATAGCGGAAGAAGATGAAATGATGTATGATAACGCATATCACCATTATAAAGATTATTGGGCTCTATGCGAAGAATATTTTGACGAAGAAGCGAAAATGGAGTTAAGGGAAAAGATTGAGGATGTCGAATACGCCCTCGCAATAGTCAGCAAGAGGCAGTTAACTGATTATTGGATGAATGGAGAGTGGTATTTCAAGCTTGCTTCAGGAAAAACAGATGATGATTATGACATCAGGATCAGCTGTAAAAACGGAAGATATTATGTAGATTTCAAATCTTCTGTAGTGCAGAGCAATTACTGGGAAGTATTGTCTGAAGAATGGAAAAGAGTGGAAATGGAGCGCTCAGGCAATACATTCAGTTTTAACACTGAATTTAACAACACTGTTGTTGAAAACCCGGGGACCAGAAAACAGTTTGAGCAGTTTAAGTATTCATGCCGATTTCATTATGATCTTGAGTTAAAAGACGGAGAACTTGTGGGAACCCGCACTCAAACGTATTATTATTCATTAATGGGAAACAACCGATTTAGAACTTGCGAAGAAGCAGTCGCGAGAGGACGCGGAAGAGTGGATGCGGCCTGTAGTGGAAACTGCGGCTCCAACTCTGTGTATTTCAGAAAAGTCAAATCTGGCAATCCGGGAGGAAATGGTCCTTTCAGTGCTGAAAGATTAATGAAAAGGGCAGAAATAGCTTTGAGACTGGCACAAACCCCACAGGATTTTCAGTTCGCAGCAAGAGAATACAAGGAAGTGAAAGAAGTCCAACCAGATGACCCATATATCCTTTTCTGTATAGGAGTCTGCTATGAAATGGCTATTCCAGGGGACGCGTATTGCTACTATGATGCATCTCACGCCTACTCTGATGCGGAGAAACTGCTTGCAGAAGGTCAGAATCCTGAACTGTTGGAAGAAGTTCGCAAAAGAAAAGACATATTGGAAAGGAATAGGGCTGCTGCAATCCAAAAAGACAAGAATACCATATCACCGAGCTCTCTGTGCCATAATTGGGTGTATCACGATGCTTCCGGGAAAACAGAACAACTTTTCAATTTTTCCATTAGCGAAAGCCACGGTGTCTATTCTGTACATTATGATGCACACGAATCAGAAGGCGGTAGCGTTTCTCCTCACTGGTATCGTGCAGTCGAAGTTAAACAGGAAGGCAACACTATCAAATTCAGCGTTGTACATAACAGGAGCAGATTCAACGGTAACAGGGAAACATACTGGTTCAAACAGGCAATGAGTTATGAGTTGGTTCTTCTGGATGGACAGTTACGTGGAGTGGCCCATATTACTGATATAGTCGAAGCTTATGGCAATTCAGATTACAGCACGGTAAGCCGCGCTATGCGTGATGGCGAGGGAACAGTAATTCAGGACAAACACGGCGACTGCGGAACCATCGAAGTTTATTTTACCAAATAATATTCGGAGTAGACGGCTAAATTCTAAACAAAAAGGTCGTCAAGTACTACTTGAGATTGAACGACGTTGCTGTACATATTTCTTTTTACTCCGTATGTCGTTATCATCGTCAGATGAAGTGCTTTCCGCGTCTTCGTCTCATCCCTGAAGGCCTGTATCTTGTTGCGAAGACTTTTGTCATATTCGCTGTCAATGGTGAACTCGTTGATTGAGTATTTCATCTCACATAAGTTGATGACGCGGTCCCTCCTGTCAATCAGAAGGTCTATCTGGGCTCCTCGTTTGCCTTCCTCACCTTTGCTAAACCAGGCAGAAGTCTCGCATTGTACGGCATATATACCGATACTCCTGCGAATCTGCTCCAGATGATGAAGGCAGAGCTGCTCAAACGTATAACCGGCCCAACTCCTGCGTAGGGGCAGATCGATGCTGTTGCTCCAGAAATGCTCATCACGTCCGTAATTGTCCTTTATGTACGAGAAGTAGAACATAGTGTAGAAATCGGCCAACTGGTAGATGGTATCGCGCTTCTTATTGCCAAAATAGTTGTACGGGCGTATGAATTCGTTGTCAACCAGGTTCCCCAGTACCTTCCCGAAGTCACCGTTGTCAGAGATACCTGTTTCCTTCACGAGCTCTTTCCTGGTCATTCCCATACGTTTGCAGGCAAGTGCATCAACTACGGCAATATATGTGTCGGCATTCTTGAAAAGGGTGTTGTAAAGATGATCGAATTCATCCCAAAGCAATCCCTTCTCTTTGAAAAACATCATATCGATATTTTTCGCAAGTGTCCATCGGGGATTCATCTGCTTCA
>JBJEBO010000023.1:0-4990 GCA_051870155.1 Candidatus Cryptobacteroides sp. | reverse complement strand
TCGTCCTCGTCTTTATACTCTTCGTCTTAACATCACATTCTAAGAAGGAGGAACATCGATATGAAAATTTTCAATAAAATAGTTATCTTATCTCTTGCAGCGGCTGTATGCTCCGCCTGCCTTGGCGATCTGAACACCCAGCCTCTGAACGAGACGGACTTCACATCTGAAAATGCTTACGAAAATCCGTCAAGCTATCTGAACGCCCTTGCATATATCAATGGATATTATATGCTCGTTGGACAAGATGATCCGGGTGCAAATGACCTCGGTTTCTCCGATGCCGGTCAGTCCGAGTTTTTCAGACAGTGGATTAATCTCAATGAAATGCCTTGTGACGCAATGAAATGCGTTTGGGGTGACTCTTATATCACCGACCTACAGATGGACTCCTGGGGCGCAGGTACAAATGATGCTATGGTTGCGGTTTATACCCGTGCCGTGAAAGCTATCGCCCTTGTGAATGAGTTCCTTCTTCAGACCGAAGAAGACAAACTTGACGCCCGCGGACAGAGCGATCTCAAGCCAACCATCGCAGGATACAGGGCTGAGGCTCGTTTTCACAGGGCAATGTTCTTCTATATCCTTATGGACGAGTTCGGAAACCCTCCTTTCCCTATGCCGGAGAATATCGGTGGCGAGAACCCTCGCAGAATCGAAAGGGCAGAACTTTTCCAGTGGCTTGAGGATGAACTCCTTGACCTTGCTTCAGACGACAGCGCAATGCCTGCAAAAGGTGCCGTTCCTTATCCAAGGCCTACAAAAGGTTCCGTATGGGCTCTCCTTAGCCGTATGTATCTGAATGCTGAGGTTTATACCGGCACTGCAAGGTGGCAGGATGCCAAGGATGCTTCAAAGAGAGTAATTGATATGGGTTACCGCATCCATACCCCATATTCAGACCTTTTCCGTCAGGACAACACCGAGAGCGGTGCCGCTGAAGAGGAATTCATTTTCGCCATTGCATACGACAGGGTTAAGACACAGAGCTGGGGTGGTACTACCACTTTGACTTCAGCATCCCTCAATGAAGCTACCAATATGGCAATTGGAGCAACTTATGGTCTTCCGAAAATTAATGGTGAGAACTGGGCCGGATACCACGTTCCTGCTGATTATGTGGCTCGTTTCGAACTTAGTGGCGTAGAGTGGGGCAACGAAGATAATGTCTTTGGTTATAACCGCGAGGCAAGTGACAAGAGGGCCTTCTTCTCCAATTATCAATGTGATGAGGCATTCGATGTGCTTAATATTAAATCCGGCTGGATGTGCTGGAAATTCTCCGGTCTGGATTCTAAAGACCAGCTCGCGCAGCCGGAAGATGCAGCTGGAAACTGGAAGCTGTCTTCTGCAGATATGCCAGTTTTCCGCCTTGCCGAGATGTATCTCAACTATGCTGAGGCAGATGCCCGTCTGAACAGTGGTTCAGTCTCTGATGCAGTTGCAAAGGGATATGTTAAGGAACTTCGCGACCGTGCAGGTGTCACCACTCCTTCGGACATCACCCTCGATTGGTTGCTTGATGAAAGGGCACGCGAATTTATGTGGGAGGGTCACCGCCGTGTTGACCTCATCCGCTTTGGAAAATTCACTGATATGAACTATCCTTGGACTCTTAAGGGCGGTATCCTTTCAGGAAAGGTTGCTCTTCCAAGTTATATGACCATATACCCTATTATCCAAAGCGACCTCAGTGCAAACAGCAATCTTCAGCAGAACACTGGTTATTAATAGATATATTAAAAAAGAACAATATGAAACTATTAAAATATATTGCAGCAGCCGCTGCCTCAATGCTGTTGGCTTCCTGCACCCTTGAACTGCCAAAAACAACTTTGGCTGCGGGGGAAGATGTGGTCTCGCCGGTACTCAATTCGATGACGAACATCATATCCGATGCCAACACATCAAAGGAGCAGGTGACATTCACCTGGACTCCGGCAGATTTCGGTGCCAATACTCAGATCGTTTACTATGTATGGGCCAAACTCGGAGAAAATGAGGCTATCATAGGTACTTCTTATGACAATAAATTGACTCTTTCCAAGGGTGACCTTGTAGGCGTGATTTGCAGTGACCTCGGCGGTGCCAAAAATGAGACAGTGAAAATTGAAACTTATGTGCTTGCAGGTGTTTATGGTACAGTAGAAGTGGATTTGGTTAAGTCCAATGTCATTACCTATTCCGTCTATACTTATCTTCCTCCTAAGAAGAATATTTGGCTTCCTGGTAAGTATCAGGGCTGGTCTCAGTTCGGAACTATGGTATGGGAGGCTGAAGCCGGTACTAACCAGTACAAGATTCTTGTTGATGTATCCAATCCAGACGAGACTCCGTACTATTTCAAAGTTGTTGACGAAAGCGGAAGTTGGGTAGGTATGAACGATGGTTATAAGGCTGATGGATGGGAAGTTGCCGATCCTGAAAACAAGGATGGAAACTTCTCCGTAACTGCTGACGAGCCTATTCTCTGGCTCAATATCAATACC
Organism: Candidatus Cryptobacteroides sp.; assembly: GCA_051870155.1. Classification (GTDB taxonomy): domain Bacteria; phylum Bacteroidota; class Bacteroidia; order Bacteroidales; family UBA932; genus Cryptobacteroides. The sequence continues at coordinate 2,501 of JBJEBO010000023.1, read as the reverse complement.
AAAAAGAAGACTGTGGCAAAACAGGTTATCAGCCGTGTAGGTATAATTGGCGAATTCAATGGTTGGGCAGATGATGCTCTGTTTACTTATGATCCAGCTGAGAATGTATGGGTATCTCCTGTCATTACATTCAAAGAAGGTGGCGAAGGATGGTTACTCCGTCTGGACAAGGACTGGACTCTCAAATTCGGAAGTGCAACTGCAACGACCGACATAGAGGGTGGCTTCGAACTCACCCAGGGTGGACAGAATAACCCTACTCCTGGTGCTGGTGACTACATCGTTAAGCTCTACGCCAACAGGACTCCGTTTGTCGTAGTTTACGAAAAACAATAAAACATCTTTGAATTATGAGATTATTGAAAAACATATTATGGGCAGCTGCCGCAGCATTTGCGGCAGTCTCCTGCGCGATTCTTCCGGAGGATACGTTTTCCACAGATATGGTCGTGCCTGTTATGGATAGCCACGCGGATATCCTGATTACGGATGGGACGAAGAGCGAGGATGTGACCTTCTCCTGGTCCAAGGCAAGGTTCGTGGATGCAGATGAGTATCTTTACAACCTCTATGTCTCTTCAGACGGCAAGGATGTACTTCTTGCAAAGGATATCAAGACTACATACTACACCTTCCCTAAGGAAACCTTCAGGTCTTTCCTTCTTGACAATTTCGATTTCATCCAGAATGCCACTCACAATATTTCAGTTTACGTTACCGTAGCAGACCGCAATGGTGCGGAATATCCTTCATCAGAATTGGCGCTAAAAGTTTATTACTATGAGGCTGCCGTTCCTTCAGAGGTTCAGACTGAATTCACTACTTTGGTACTTGACAAGTCAACTCCTGCTGATGTTTTGCGACTTATTACATGGACAGATGCAAGGCTCGTATATGGAGAGGATCAGACCTATAAGGTTACCCTTGCTGTAGGTGACGGTGCTGAATCAGTGCTGGCTTCAGGTCTGTTCGAGACAAAATACACAATGACTGTTGATGCCCTCAATGAGGCTGTAATTGCTGCCGGTGGCGTTGAGGAGGCCGCATCCGATGTCGTTTTCAGGGTATATGCTTGCTGCGCAAGTATTCCTGATGGTATCGTATCCAATACTGTGACTATCAAGGTTACTACTTATATCGCAACTTTCCCAGACACTATGTGGCTTCCAGGAAGCTATCAGGGATGGGATCCAGCAACAGCTCCTACTCTCGCTCAGTCTGTAAAGACCAAGGGCTTGTATCAGGGATTCATTGACTTGACCACTTCTGATGGTTCAGATGTTCAGTTCAAGTTCAGTGCAGCTCCATCTTGGTCAGGAGTTGATTTCGGATTCTCAGACGTAGCAGTAGAGACCAAGGGAAATGCTGATCTTCCATTTGCATTTGCTTCCGCTAAGACTGTAGCAAGCGACAATATCGCAGTTCCATCCGGATTCTATTACATCCAACTTGACAAGAAGTTTGGTACCCTGAAAATGATTCAGACCAAGAACCTTGAACTCATCGGAAGCTTCGCTGCTTCAGGATGGGGCGCAGGCCTTGAGATGGAATGGAACGGAACATCAAGAACTTGGACTGCAAAACAGGATATCGAACTTGCTGCCAACGATGAGTTCAAATTCCGCTTCAACTCCAATTGGGATTTTTCATTCGGAGGTACAACTGACAAAGTTGACTTCGGTGGCGGAAACATCGTATTCCCTAATGCCGGTACTTACAAGATTATCTTCAGCGCGGCTTCTTCTGACTTCTATGTGAATGCTCTCGATCTCAATATGCCTGCATATATCACTATGCCTGGTGACTATTCAGGTCACGGCTGGAACATAGCTGATGATTTCCGTCTCTATCTTAAGGACGACAGTCAGGGAATCTACAAAGGTACTGTTACAATGTATGGCGCTACCTGGGGATTCAAGTTCGGAAAAGTTGAAGAATTGATTGGAATGTCAGGCTCAGTAGAGAGCGGTTTCGTATTCGCAGGTGACAATGGTATGGTTCCTGACGGAACGTACTTCTGGGAAGTAAACTTCACCACCAAGACAGCAAAGGCTACTCCTATTACCAAGGTAGGTATGATCGGAGGCTTCAACGGTTGGGGCGGTGATGTCGAGATGACATTTGACCCTGAAACACTTATGTATGTGGGAGAAGTTACCCTCAATGCCGGTGACGAGTGGAAATTCCGCTTCAACGGAGACTGGGCATATAACTACGGTCTTAACGAAGAAGGCATTCTGGTTCACGACGGACCTAACATCAAGACTGCCGAGGCTGGTACATACGAAGTTGCCCTCGATATGGCTCACGGAAGCTATGCTACATATTATATGGTAAAGAAATAAATACTTAAATCTTTGTCCTAAATAATGAATCCGGTCGAGACTCTGCTCCGACCGGATTTTTTCATCCGGAGGAGTAAGAGGGCAAAAAACGAAAATGAGGGTGACTAAAAAGTCTGTCATATCGAGCGAAGCACGAAGTGCGTAGTCGAGATATCT
>JBJEBO010000022.1:0-5047 GCA_051870155.1 Candidatus Cryptobacteroides sp. | reverse complement strand
TTCCAGACCTTCAGATATTCCTGAAGGGCCCACATCTCATCGCGATATTTTGCCGCTGCGGAGAAATCAAGTTCCGCAGCGGCTTTTTGCATATTCTTCTTGGCCTGTTCCACGGCTTTTTCCACCTGTGGTCTTGTCATCGAGCGAATTACAGGATCCTGAAGTACGGCTGCAAGGTCTGCCTGGATGTATCCGTCAGAATATGCCGAATTGTTCTCACGTACAGAGTCGTGTCCAAGCCCTACACTGATGCTGCCTTTGCCGAGATCTGTAGGGTCCGGAATGTAATGTGGAGCTTCGTATGAGTTGGCTGCACTGACTTTTCCTGATACTGTGTTGGCAAGACGAGGATTATATCTCTTGTCTGGAGCATCACTAACGTGTCCATCTACCAGTGCATTTTTCCTGTAGCCCACCTGAGTAGGGGTGATGTTGTGTAACTTGTTGTATTCCATCTGTTTGCTGCGCCTTCTGTCAGTCTCGTAGATGGTCTCTTGCATAGATTGCGTCACATTGTCCGCATACATTATCACTAATCCGTTCACATTCCTCGCTGCCCTTCCCGCGGTCTGCGTAAACGCCCTTGTCGAGCGCAGGAAGCCTTCTTTGTCGGCATCGAGGATGGCCACAAGTGAAACCGTAGGGATGTCAAGTCCCTCCCTGAGAAGGTTGACACCCACGAGCACATCGAACAATCCGTTCTTGAAGTCTTCGATGATTTCCACTCTCTCCATTGTGTCCACATCTGAATGGATATATCGGCATCTTACCCCCATTTTTGTGAGATATTTCTCCAGCTCCTCCGCCATTCTTTTAGTTAGGGTGGTCACAAGCACCCTTTCGTCCTTATCGGCACGCACCCTGATTTCCTCAAGCAGATCATCTACCTGATTCTTGACCGGACGCACCTCAATCGGAGGATCGAGAAGACCGGTAGGCCTTACAACCTGTTCAACGACAAGTCCTTCCGATTTTTCAAGTTCATATTCGGCCGGAGTCGCACTCACAAAGACCTTCTGACCTGCCAGGGCTTCAAATTCCTCGAATTTCAACGGTCTGTTGTCTGCGGCGGCAGGCAGTCTGAATCCGTAGTCCACCAGGACGCTCTTCCTGGAATGGTCTCCTCCGTACATCGCCCTAATTTGTGGAATGGTGACGTGGCTCTCATCAATGAAAGTGATGAAATCCTTCGGAAAATAATCCATAAGGCAGAAAGGACGCATCCCTTCGCTCCTTCCATCGAAATATCTTGAATAATTCTCAATTCCGGGGCAATAGCCCATCTCCTTTATCATTTCAAGGTCATATTCCACCCTTTGTTTCAACCTCCTCGCTTCCAGACCTTTCCCTATTTCCTGGAAATATTCGCACTGCTTCACAAGGTCGTCCTGAATCTGGCTGACAGCCTTTATACTTCTTTCCTTGGTGGTTACGAAATTGTTTGCCGGATAGACCGATACCTCGTCAAGGCTGTCTATGAATCCTCCCGTAAGCGGGTCTATGATGGATATTTCATCCACCTCATCTCCGAAAAACTCGATTCTCACGGCGTTGTCCCCACCTCCGAGGCAGATGTCCACAGTGTCGCCTCTCACCCTGAAGGTACCTCTTTTGAAATCAGTTTCAGTCCTCGAATACAGGGCGTCAACCAATTGATACAGAAGTCTTGTCATACTCCTTGACTCACCTTTGCGAATGGTGATGGTCTGGGCGTGGAAGTCCTCAGGATTTCCGATGCCATAGAGACAGGACACACTGGAAACCACAATCACATCCCTTCTTCCCGACAGAAGCGAAGATGCCGCGCTCAGTCTCAATTTTTCGATTTCATCATTGATGCTCAGGTCTTTCTCGATATAGGTATCAGTGGTAGGGATATATGCCTCGGGCTGGTAGTAGTCGTAATAGGAAACGAAATACTCCACGGCATTGTTCGGAAAGAACGATTTGAATTCTCCGTACAATTGAGCCGCGAGAGTTTTGTTATGGCTCAGGATAAGGGCCGGCCTTTGGAGACGCTCTATCACATTGGCCATTGTAAAAGTCTTTCCGGAACCTGTGACGCCAAGCAAAGTTACAGCATCCACTCCGTTTTTGAGGGCGGAGCATATTCCTTTGATTGCTTCGGGCTGGTCTCCGGACGGTTGATATGGGGATTCTATCTTGAATTTCATAGTTAGCGTCCTGAATACATTTCCTCGTAATACTTCATATAATCCCCTGAGGTGACATTATCCAGCCATTCGCTGTTGTCCAAATACCAACGCACCGTTTTTTCGATTCCTTCCTCAAATTGCAGGGATGGCTCCCATCCGAGCTCTCTCTGGAGTTTTGTGGAGTCAATGGCATAGCGCTCATCGTGTCCAGGACGGTCGCTCACATAGGTTATCAGGTCGAGGTCAGCTCCTTCCGGACGACCGAGAAGTCGGTCAACAGTGTTTATGAGAACTTTTATGAGGTCAATGTTCTTCCATTCATTGAATCCGCCTATATTATAGGTTTCTGCCGGTGTACCTTTGTGGAAAATCAGGTCAATGGCCCTTGCGTGATCTTCCACATATAGCCAATCCCTGACATTTTCTCCCCGTCCATATACAGGCAGACTCTTACGCTGCCTTATATTGTTGATGAACAGCGGAATAAGTTTCTCCGGAAATTGGTATGGACCGTAATTGTTGGAGCAATTAGTGACTATGACCGGCATTCCGTAAGTGTCGTGAAACGAGCGTACAAAATGGTCGGACGACGCTTTTGATGCGGAATAAGGGCTATGAGGGGAATATTTTGTGCTTTCTATGAAAAATTTATCACCATAAGAGAGATGGTGGCTGCCTGATGAGGCTTTCGTGGAATATGGGGGAGTGATGCCTTCAGGGCGGTTTATCTGAAGGGCGCCATAGACTTCGTCTGTGGAAATATGGTAGAACAGGCAAGGAACAGAGTCGTTCATTTTCCATCCGGTCGGTTCCCAGCAGAGCCTTGCAGCCTGAAGGAGGGAGAGGGTGCCCATCACATTTGTCCTTGCGAAGGTGAATGGGTCCTTTATTGAACGGTCCACGTGGCTTTCTGCGGCGAGATGGATGATCCCGTCCACATTCTCCTGCTTCATAAGTTCGAAAATTCCCTCGAAATCACATATATCCATCTTGACGAACCTGTAATTCGGCATTCCCTCTATGTCCTTGAGGTTGGCGAGGTTGCCTGCATAAGTCAGTTTGTCCACATTGATAATTCTGTAGTCAGGATATTTTTGCACGAATAGCCTCACCACGTTGGAACCTATGAACCCGGCTCCTCCCGTTATCATTATAGTCCTTTTTGCCATTTCCGTTTTATTCACACGTCTGTTTGCTCTGTCTCTTATTGTCGAAGCTTACTTATCGTTGAGGTTACTTGTCGTGCTCATCGATAAGTTTCAGCAGGTATTGCCCATACTGGTTCTTTATCATCGGCTGTGCCAGGCTGCGCACCTTTTCCGCATCAATCCATCCTTTCCTATAGGCAATTCCCTCCAGACATCCGATCTTCAATCCCTGCCTCTTCTCGATTACCTCAATGAAAGTGGATGCCTCCGATAGACTGTCGTGGGTGCCTGTATCCAACCAGGCAAATCCTCTTCCAAGGGTTTGCACTTTGAGATTCCCTGCTTCAAGAAAATGCTGGTTCACGGAGGTTATTTCCAACTCACCTCTTGCGGATGGCTTTATCCCTTTTGCGACCTCCACCACTTCGTTCGGATAAAAATATAGTCCCACCACGGCATAATTGGATTTCGGATGAAGCGGTTTTTCTTCGATGGAAATGCATTTCCCGTCCTTGTCGAACTCTGCTACGCCATATCGCTCCGGGTCTGAAACTCGGTAGCCGAAAATGGTTGCCATACCATCCTCTGCATCCCTCACTGCTTTCTGTAACATCTCATCGAATCCGTTGCCGTGGAAAAGGTTGTCGCCCAATACCAGGCAGGCGCAGTCGTCTCCAATGAATTCTTCCCCTATGATGAAGGCCTGTGCAAGACCGTCAGGGGAGGGCTGTTCTGCGTATGAGAATTTTATTCCGAAGTCGCTTCCGTCGCCGAGAAGCCTCTTGAATCCCGGAAGATCGTCAGGGGTGGAGATGATTAGAATATCCCTGATGCCGGCGTTCATAAGGGTTGACAGCGGATAATAAATCATCGGCTTGTCAAAAATAGGTAGCAATTGTTTGCTGACACCTTTGGTTATCGGATAAAGCCGTGTGCCGGAGCCGCCGGCTAGAACTATTCCTTTCATTTACAGTTAGCTTTAAAAGAGGGTGACTACCAATTCTGTCATATCGAGCGAAGCACGAAGTGCGTAGTCGAGATATCTATTGAATATCAAATTCTTATATAGATCTCTCCACGCGCTTCGCTTGGTCGAGATGACAACACTGTCATTTCGAGCGACCGTAGGGAGTCGAGAAATCTGTATGATAAATTTTATTTTGTATTGGAAATACTACGCAGAGCAGAAATTGAATACTCCCCGGAGAACTGAATAAGCATACACTCTGACTGTGAAAACATTACAATATCATTGAATTGCTCACCCGTTTCGCCAGGCAGGCCGTATATTGTGACGAAATCTTCTTCATCTTGGAATTGCACAATCGTCTGGAACGAGCTCAAAGCCTCGGACAGCTGCCTTGCAAATTTCTCTTTGTCAGCCGTGCTGCAATCCGGATATTCTGCAACTACCATCTTGCTGCTATTGTCCATCAGAGAAAGCATCACATCCTCCGTCTGTGTGTGATGAGTTTCCTCCATCAGGGTTATCTTCATCATAGCAATCATTACTGACCCAAGTTTCGTCACTTCAGCATCAGGACTTGATTTGATGCTTTGAACGACTTTATCAAGTTGCACTTTGGCTGGACTTCTCTTCGGTGCACCGAAGCAAGAAAGGATGGTACCCCAAAACAGGACCGCCGCGATGAGAATTTTTACCTTCATAAAGACATTAAGATTTCGTTAAATAACGTCAGTTACACTGCTATGATTTCAATAGACAAAATTACTAAAATAAAG
>JBJEBO010000021.1:0-5064 GCA_051870155.1 Candidatus Cryptobacteroides sp. | reverse complement strand
GAAGAGGCATATAAATTCTTCGGCATCCCAAGCGGAAAAGTTGCCCCTATGCTTAATTATCCCGAAGCTGAGCGTTTTGCCCATTTATGGGAAGAGCATTTTGTGGAACTGATGTATCTGATGAAGGCATTCCCGGGAGTTGAAGATATGATGCGCACTCTTTCGGAAGCAGGCTGCCGCATAGGCTGCGTCACCTCCCGCAACCGCTATGAGTTTGAGAAGGACGAAGAATTGAAGCCTCTGCTGAAATATTTCGAAGTGGAAATCTGTGCCGAGGACACTGTTCTCCACAAGCCGAATCCTGAACCAGCCCTCGAATTCCTCCGCAGGATTGGAGCTAAGCCTGAGGACACCATCTTCGTAGGGGACACGATGCACGACTTCCAATGTGCCGACGGAGCCGGGATTCCTTTCCTTCTTGCAGACTGGCGTTCAAGAGGCTGGCAGGATATCCCTGCCAAATTCCGCGCAGAAAACGCTGCGGAAATGCTGGAAATCATCCTTAATCAATGATTCTTGCCCTGACATACATTCCAGGACGAAATCCGTCAAAGCTGTCTTTGATATCAGCATAGATCTTGATTGAGTAATCGTTCTGATCGACCACCTGGTCCGCTGCAGTTATGACGGCTCCAAAGGTCTTGTCATCCATACCATTGATTTTGAACTCAACTTTCTTTCCTGTAGCAATATAGGAAAGATCTTTTTCATATATTGTCAGCACGAGCCTTGGTGAAGACTTGTCTATAATTTCGCAGAAAGGCTGCCCGACATCTATATATTTGCCCAAATTGGCATCGAGTTTTGCTACATATCCTGAAATCGGGGATTTGATTGAAAGGTAAGGGCTTATATTACCTTCATCAAGGGACTTCATATCTGTCCCAAGGACTTCAAGCCTTGCTTTCAGGGATGTTAGAAGGGCTGAAATGGAACGGAAATCAGCCTTTGTCTGCTGGAAGGTCTTCTTCGAGACGGCATCCTGGTCGGAGAGGGATTGCTGCCTTGAGTACTCTTCTTTTAGATATTCATATTTTGCAGTTGCCTCAAGGTATTCCTGTTGGAGGTTGATGTATTCCGGATTGTCCAATGTGGCAATTGTCTCTCCCTTTCTGATATGCTGTCCTGACAGGACGTTCATAGAATGGACTGTTCCTCCGAGAGAAACGGTGACTGTGGCTCTGCATCTTGGATCCACATCTATCAAGCCGTTGAAAGTGGGCTTATTGGCTACATTGGTCGCACCGGACACTGCATCGGTCTCCTGTAGCTTTTCTGTCTGAATGATTTCCTTTGCCTGTGGGACCTCCGCAGTTTTAACTGCGTTCCTGTCCTTGCACGCCGTCATTCCCCAAATGACAGCTCCTATAAGAATTATCTTGCTAAGTTTCATACTATCAAAGTTTTCCGGTTCTCTATAATGATATTATTCCGTATATAACTCAAGTTCAATTTGCAAAATATTGTATTCCTTTACGGCTTCAATATAATTCATCTTTGTTTCCTTCACAATTGACAGACTTTGCATCAGGGCAGAGAGGTCTGTTTCCCCGGCCTTGTAGAGAATCATCGCATTTCTCTGAATCTCATCAGCTTCCGCCAATGCCGAAGTCTTGTAATACTCTATAGTCTTACGCTGTTTTTCTATTCCGGTCAATATGTCTTCCACTTTTCCGTTGAGTATCCTCCGACTGTCCTCAGCTTCCCATCTCGCCTCCATCATATCAGCTTTCGCTTGTTTTACACGACCCATATAAGGGGCGAAAATTATAGGAATTGATACTCCGGCACTCCAATATTGCAATCCTATTATCGGGGCAATCTTCTGTCTTGTGTAACCGACGGTGAACTCAGGGAAGAATTTGCTTTTCTCGATTTTCAGCAAGTCCTGTTTCAATTTTACATTGAAATCGATACTTTTCATAAATGCAGAAGATACTCCCTCCGGAATCATATAATCATTCACACTCAATGAGGTGTCTGCCGGTACTATAGGCTCATCGCTGCAACAAATCCTGCTGAACCTCTTTCCTGCAAGGAGCAAGTCGTCATAAGCCTGGGCCTTCTTTGTTCCAGCCTCCGCTGCGACAGTGGCCATCATTCTGTATTCCAATTGATTGATATCACCTTTATCATACCTGAAAGAAGAAATCTCCGAAAGTTTTTTCCCAAGCTCAGCCTGGTCGCAGGTCAATTTATATGTGGATAAAGCCGATATATATTCAATCCACGCCCGTTTTACTTCCGCTTTCAATTCCTTTTCAACAATGGTCCTTTTGTTGGCACTTTCGGCTATCACCGTGTTGGCAAGGGCATTTTTATAGAACGGAGTCAGGAGGGAGCCCAGAGACTGCTCCACCGTAAATTCATTGTCACTGAAATCCTCCCCATTAATCTGTCCCCACGAATAACTGAAATTCGTGCTTCCGCCATCCCAGGCTTCAGCTTTCATCGCCCTGCCTTTGACAGTTCCGCAGTCCACCATCTTGAGGCGCGGACTATTCTCGTAAGTTATCTGGATTGCCTCATCGAGGGTAATTGGTTTTGGCGATTCCTGAGCCTTGGTACCTGTGAAAGGAATTATCAGCATAAGCAGGACAGGCATCCATTTCCCTTTGATGTTGCGTCCCTTCATCTTCCTATATATAGCCGGGATTGAATTGACTATCCTGTAGAGGGCAGGCAGGACCACAAGGGTGAGAATAGTGGAAACAAGCAGACCACCAATCACGACTGTGGCGAGAGGACGCTGCACTTCCGCTCCTGCCGACTTTGCCACAGCCATAGGCACGAATCCGAGTGATGCCACGAGACCTGTGAGCAGAACAGGACGGAGAAGGCTTGCACAGCCTTTGAACAATACCCTGTCCGTACACATCTTATAATTGGATGAATTCTGGATGGAGTTGAATCTGTTTATCATAAGTATTCCGTTGAGAACCGCCACTCCGAAGAGGGCAATGAATCCTACCCCGGCCGAAATGCTGAACGGCAGTCCTCTGAGCCAGAGGGCAGCGATGCCACCTATCAAGGAAAGTGGAACCGTCATAAAGACAACTAAAGCATAGGTGACACTCTTGAAAGCGAAGAAAAGGATGAGCAGAATGAGCAGAAGCGCAATCGGGATGACAATTGACAAAGTCTTGATGGCGTTCTGGAGATTCTCAAACTGACCTCCGTACTCCCAATAATAACCCGGTTTGAGGCTTATGTTCTTTTCAAGGGTGGAGGCAATATCGGATACCACTTTCTGGATGTCCGCATCCCTGACATTGACTCCGATTACGATTCGTCTTTTGGTTGCATCGCGGTTGATTTGGAGAGGTCCGTTGACAAGGCTGATGTCCGCCACTTCACTGACGGGAACTTGGTTGCCGTTGCAGGTGCGCACATAAAGACGGTTGAGATCAAGGTCGCTTACCTTGCTGTCGTCAAGCCTGAGGACGAGGTCGAACCTTCTTTCATTTTCGAACACCACTCCGGCTTCCCCTCCGGCGTATGCTGTGCGGATGATGGTGTTGAGTTCTTCGATATCGATTCCATATCTTGCCGTCTTATGTCTGTCGTAATTCACAACCAATTGCGGAAGTCCCATCGCCTGCTCGACGATTACGTCATCAGCTCCCGGAACCTTTCTGACATACTCTGCCGCCTCAAGTGCCTTTGAATACAGTTCATCCATATCTTCCCCATAGAGCTTTATAGCTATGTCTGCCTTGGCTCCAGTCATCAATTCATTGAATCTCAATTGGATTGGCTGGCTGAAATTGAACTCGGCACCATCGATGACTTCCAAGGATGCTTTCATCTTCTCCACCATTTCCGCTCTTGATGAGGCAGAAGTCCATTCTTTGAAAGGCTTCATAACTATCATCACGTCGGCATCTTCAACGGACATAGGGTCTGTAGGCACCTCCGCTGTTCCGATTTTTGCCACTACGTGTTTTATTTCAGGGAAATTGTCCTTGAGGATTTTTTCGGCTTGCAGGGAAATATCTATGCTTGAAGATAATGAACTGCCTGCAGGAAGAGTCATCTGCATCGCAAAATCCCCTTCGTCAAGAGTCGGAATGAATTCTGCTCCGAGGCGGGTGAAAAGGAGGATGGATGCCGCCAACAGCGCAAAAGCTGATCCGATTGTGACGCCGACGTGTCTCAGACAGAAGGATAAAGCCTTGTTGTAATATTTAAGGGCTACGCTGAAGAACCGGTCTGCAAATGTCTTTTTTGAAGGAACTTTCTTCTTGAGGAAGAGGGATGCCATCATCGGAACGTATGTCAGCGACAGGATGAGAGCTCCTATGATGCAGAAAACCAAGGTTTTGGCCATAGGAGTGAAATACTTGCCCTCTATACCTGTCAGTGTCAAGATAGGGAAAAATACTATGAGGATGATGAAGGCGGCAAATGTGGCGCTCTTTACAACTTTGGAAGCGCCTTTCACAACTTCGTTGTCCATCTCCTCCTGGGTATATGTCTTTCCTGCGGCTTTCTTTGAATATATATGCGCCAATATTCCTTCAAGAATCACTATAGAACCATCTACAACGATTCCAAAGTCGATTGCTCCAAGACTCATAAGATTGGCTGACACTCCGAAAAGCCTCATCATTATGAATGCGAAAAGCATCGCAAGAGGGATGACAGATGCCGTGATGATACCGGCTCTTATGTCTCCAAGGAAGAGCATAAGGACGAGGAAAACGATCAGGGCTCCCTCAATCAAATTCTTAATCACTGTAGAAATGTTCCTGTCCACGAGTTCCGAACGGTTGAGATATGGCTCGATTGAAACTCCTTCCGGAAGCATCTTCTGGACTTTCTCCACCCTTTCCTCAAGAGTTTTTGTGACTGCATTGGCATTGGCTCCCTTTAGCATCATCGCTATGCCTCCTACGCATTCGCCCTCACCGTCCATAGTCATAGCTCCGAATCTCTTTGGAGCACCGAAACCGACTTTTCCCAAGTCTTTGACGTGCACCGGCATACCACCCCTGTTAGCAACCACGATTTCCTCGATGTCGTGGAGGTCGTTGATCATTCCTTCGGAACGGATATAATATG
>JBJEBO010000020.1:0-5079 GCA_051870155.1 Candidatus Cryptobacteroides sp. | reverse complement strand
TATTGTAAGGTCAACTTCCTTGAAATCAAGGTCATCCGATGGTAGTTTGTCGCTGAACCACATAACTGCTCCAACCAGATTCCCTTCGCGTTTGACACCTGTCATCGAAATCTTCCGTACGGAATTTGACTCAAATTCCAGATTCCGTTCAGGCTTCAAATCGGAAGTGAAGACATTTACAATGTGCCTGAAAGTGTAGAAGGCAGGTCTTTTGTAAACCACTTCCTTGAGCAAATTAGTCCGGAGCATTCCGAAGGATTGCATCATATTCGGGTATTGAAGGTCAACGAATGTGAAAATTGAACTCCTGATGTTTAGGGACCAGTCGTTCAACATTCTGCGTGCCACCCATTTCGCCTGGCTGTATTCACTCCATTCGTGGTATCTTAGTGCGTGTCCCCATTCCAAAATGGAAGGACAGCCGCATTCTCCCATAAAGAGTTTGATGTCAGACCTATAGGAATTGATGACCTCCCTGAGCTCCAAAATTCCGTCAGTCGCGTCGTCCGGATTCTCGAAATACGGGTGGAAACTGATGTAATCTATATCATTAAGTACATTCTCTTTTTTCAAAATATCCAACATATTGACTGTAAATCCAATAGGCATTCTTGACAAGGAACCTGCAATTATCACTGCTTCGGGCTGTACTTTCTTTATTTCCGCTACTGTGGCAACTACAAGTGATGCATATTCCTCTGCGCTGTTGGTCCCGTTGCCAAGATTGGGCTCATTCCAGATTTCCCACTCGTTCACCTTGTCCTTGTATCTTGTGACCAGGGCATTGACATATTTTCTCCAAGCCTTCATCGTCCTCTCATCTGAAAAGATCTTGGCTCCGAGGGATTTTTCCGCACCATAAACAGGATTGCCGTATCCCAGACTCATCCAAGGTCTCATTCCCTCTTCAATGAGCCCGTCAATGATGTGGTCCAGCCATTTGAAGTCATAAGTCCCGGCTTTCGGCTCGCATTTTGCCCATCCGCTCTGGATTCTTGCGGATCTGCATCCGATTTCACATAGCCACGGTCTGTATTTGTCAAAATCTGCATAGTCCCTGTCCAGGGTCTCACATCCGATTGACCATAGTCCCGGGGCGTTTAATTGTGTCGGAAGAGGGTTCAGGCGTCCAATCTGCTCCATCACCGGACCGCTCATATTCAGCCTTTTCCAGGTTACAGACCAATGTGGGGTGTCAGGCGTTTCAGAGAAAGCATCAAAACTTGCAAAGGAAAGGCTCAGAGCCATTGCTAAGAGGATTGATAGGAATTGTTTCATTTTTTCAAAATTCTATGGTCAATTTTTTGTCCGGTTTTATACCACACTAAACTACACCTTACAAATATAGGTATTTATCTTTTTTTATACAATAGATCTCTCCACTCGCTTCGCTCGGTCGAGATGACAAAGAGGGACCTTCGCTCGGTCGAGATGACAAAGGGGGTCCTTCGCTCGGTCGAGATGACAAAGGGGGACCTTCGCTCGGTCGAGATGACAGATGGCAGACCGCATGGCGCGTACGGTGGTGTGAGAGGTCGAAAAACGAAAGTAGGAAGAAAACTTTCGTCTTCCTCCTACTCGGTTCCGGATGCTATGCACAATCCCGGAAAGTATTTATGGACAATTATTTGTAGAGCTTCATCTCGCTCACGCAAGGATAGAAATAATAATCTCCGTAATAGTAGCTCCAATATGTGCTTGATACAAAGAAATCAACATATTTGCATTTGACACCGCTATAAAATACGATAGGAATGTACTGGGTGCTCTTGCTTGGGAATACCTCATTGACAAATTCACCTTGGCTTACCCAATTTTCACCATCATTGCTCGTAAGAATTTCAATGTTCATAGGACACCAACCGACATTCTGACCATAGCAGAATGAAAGACCGGAGATAGTCTCTTCTGAATTGAAAGTGGCATAGATGTCGAGATAGCCATATTCGTATCCTACATAAGTCTTTGAACTTTCGTCACTTAAGTTGCTTGTTCCTTCCCATGCTCCATAGGTGTATTCCCCTTCCCAACTGTATGCGCTTACGACAGAGTTCTCGTACGGAATCTGCTCAAGACTGTTCAGATCATTGGAATCCTGACCTTTGATGTTCGATGCTACTGATTCTTTCTCGAAACAGGTGAACAAGGTGTTGTGGTCTTTTCCGATGTGGACATCTTCAAGGGCGGTGGAAATGGATGCGATTTTTACTGCTGCCACGGCATATTGGACCATATCCTTGATTTCACTTCCGGATGTGAAGCGAATCACCACGGGCTCAGTAGAAACCATCTTCCCGGCAGGAATTGTGACAGAAGTGTTCGCAAGGCTGACCGTGCTCTCGGAAAGCCTTGTATAATCGTTACTATAAGTGGCGCAACTCTCAGAATCCAAGGCTACGGTCACCGTTACATCCTTATCTACGGGTTTTGTAATATGGAGATAAAACTCGAAAGATTCGGGAAAATTGAAGATCTCGTCAAGGAGAGTATTGTGTATCAGATTATAAGTTACCGTATTGTCGGCATATCCTATTTCATTGATATAAACCCTTGCATCATAATTCTCCTCCTCTACAGGATAGAGGGTGTCGCCCGCTTTCAGTCCATCTTCGCAGGCACTTATGATAGATGCCAGGGCAAGCATCGCCAAAATTGAATTATAATATCTTTTCATATCCTCTTCTCCTATTATTTACCGTCGATACGAACATCCTGAATCCAGGTCGGCTCAGAACTGAGTGTTACATCATAACCGTGTCCTGAAGCATCGTGGAAAGTGGATCCTTCTCCTTCATTGAACTTGTAGTAGAACACCAGGCCCGGAGATGCAGGGTCGCAAGCGTACATATTATTCTGGATTTCAGCCTGGCTGCGGGCCTTGTTCCAAAGCCTCAGCTCGCTGTAGATGCTGTTTCCGAGATGGTAGCCATTACCTGTATAAGTGGAATAACAGGTCATTGAGTTACCCGTGCCCGGAAGGTCTATGGAGTTGTCAAGCGCGCCGTTTACATAGATATAAAGCTTCGAGTTGTTAGACACGACAGCGATATGATACCAAGTGTTGGTGTTGAAGAGCATATTGCTGTTTATCTGTGTACCCTGAGTCTTGATCTGCAGGCGGTTGCCTTCAATCGGCGCATCACCGAAGCGGACATAGATCTCAGAGCCATCGGCGTATGCTCCGAAAAGAGCCTGGTTGTTGCCTTTTCCAACTTCAGTTCTCAACTGGTCTTTATTGATGTTGAATTCGACAGTCCATTCCGGAAGGGAAACGGCCTCGGCGAGCTGGATTTCTTCGATATAATGGCTTGAATTCAACACTACTACAGGCTGGATGATAACCTGGTCGAAAATGAGCACCATATATTTGCCGGACTCAAGGATTTCAGCCTCTGAAGCGACATTCTCAACCCTGAATCCAAGGGCGAATTTCTTACCAGAATTCTTCAACTCTTCAGTAAGCGGATGTACAGTGAGACTCATCTGGGTGGATAGAGAAGAGCCTTTTACAACTTTTACATCCTGGTTTTCAAGTGAATACAGATTGTCTGGAAGAACGCTGTATTCGGCCGTGTACTTCTTGTTGTAGGCGTTGATGGCCTCAGCATCCGGTACGAGTCTGAAAGTCCAGTCGTTCTGGGCCGGATCGGACAGTCTTACATTCAAGGACGTTGTTACATCTTCATTTCCGAGGGTGATTTTGGATGCCGCGCAGGCATTTGTCTCGGTCTGAAGTATATATGCCTGGTTCACAAGCTGGGAGTATTCGGCGTTTTGACAGGAAGCCCAAACCAAGACGCCCAAAACAGGAGCCAGGATTTTACCTATAGTTTTCATAATCATAACGTTATCGTGTTTTATCATTTAACTGACGGATTCATGATCTGAATTGCCTTGCGCAGGGCCGGATAAGAAGGCTGGCTGCCGGCATTGTACTCATACTCCATATGATATGTTCCGACACCGCCTTTGCGGATTTTGGCTTCATTGACAATCGGAGTCCATCTTGCCATTCCCTCAAGGCTCATCATCTTATTGCCGTTTCGGTCTGTGTAATTTACGCCTCCCGCTGCGGCATAGTTCTCGAAATTTTCTGTGACTATATATTTGGAAGCCACATCTTCAGGTGCGAGTATTCCGTCGAAATTCAATATCGTGGAATTCAGCCTGCTGTCGAGATTCGCGTCGCCACTGCAACTGTAAGCCTGAACGATGAAATAATCGAAATATGGTCCGAGTTCGCTGGTTATGGTCTGAGGCTCACCGTCGATGACGAAGAGTTTGCCTGTGCCGGATTTAGGACCGATATGTTTTGCCATTGCCTCAACGAAAGCTTTTTCTGCATATTCCACTCCGGCGATGTTGCCTGAATGTCCATAGTTCGGCTCATAGTCGAAATCAAAACCGTCATATCCGTAGCGTGCGATGGTATCGCAGATTGCATTGGCATATTTCTCGATGGCTGCGCAGGTTGAAGCCTCGTCACCCTCAGTGAAACCCCAGTATGTCTGAGGATCGGCATCTGTCGGTGTGAGCTGGTCACCAATGTTTGACACTATGAATGATATGAGCACCCTTGTGCCTTTTGTTTCCTGAACAAATTTCATATCTGCCTGTTTTTCAGGAGAAAGATTGCTCCAGTTACCCCAGATTGAAACGAAATCCACGCTGTCCGGGAGACCGCGGAGACAGTTTTCAAGAGAAGCTCCTGAACCTACCCAGTTTCCGAACCATCCGAATGCCACTGAATGGTCGGTGGCCTTGTATTCCCTCAAAGCCTGATAATATGCTTCCGAACGCTGCGGGGTGATGAGGTCGGCAGGATTGACGGTCTCATACCCGAGGTCGCAGGATGCTACTGTGGCAAGGAGGGCTGACGCCAGCAGAATAAATCTTGATATATTGTTTTTCATTGTCTTAATGTTTTTGTTGATTATTTCTGCCACCACATCTTTGTGGCGTAATCATCGGCTCCGCCAAGGAGTGACACAGCCTTGCTGTAGTTTGAAGGGTTGTTCACCGGTTCCATATAGTCGAATGGAATCCTGTTCGGCACCTCGATATTGTAGGATGTGGACT
>JBJEBO010000019.1:0-5100 GCA_051870155.1 Candidatus Cryptobacteroides sp. | reverse complement strand
AAACCTTATATCGAAGACCCTATCCTAAATCCTTTCCCCCGGGGAAAGGACTTACTG
This sequence comes from Candidatus Cryptobacteroides sp., assembly GCA_051870155.1. Lineage (GTDB taxonomy): Bacteria > Bacteroidota > Bacteroidia > Bacteroidales > UBA932 > Cryptobacteroides. The sequence goes on along the minus strand of JBJEBO010000019.1, from coordinate 5,043 downwards.
ACGGTCTTACGACCTTTATAATCGGTTGTTTCGCATTGCGAAACATAAATTTCTAAGAAAAAAGGGGTTCCCGTGTCTGAGTACCCCTTTCGCCGTTTCCTATTCCATTTAGGCTATCGACGGAGGCCAAGCTCCTTGACGATAGCTCTGTATCTCTCGATATCGGTTTCCTTGAGATAGTCAAGGACACGACGTCTCTTACCTACAAGCCTCAAGAGAGAACGACGTGTAGAGTAGTCCTTCTTGTTTGATTTGAGGTGCTCGGTAAGATGAGCGATACGGTAGGAAAATAGAGCAACTTGACTCTCAGGAGAGCCGGTGTCAGTATTAGACTTTCCGTACTTCGCGAAAATCTCCTGCTTTTTCTCTGCTGCCAAATATTCAGCCATTGTGCAAAAAGATTAAAATGTTAATAAAATTTAATAACTCTTGCGGTATCCTGAATTTGCCCGCAAAAGCGGGCGCAAAGATACTGAAAAAATATTAATAATCAAAACACTTTCTTGAACTTTAATATGGATATTATTATTTTTGCAAAGTGTTATGAATATGACGAAAAAATATACAGATTCACAGATTGGCGAGGTCGTGTTCCGCAAGCGGACAGGGGTGAAAAGAATAAGCATCAGAGTGAGTGCAAGCAGGGGCGTAAGTGTGACCCTGCCTTATCTCATATCCTTTGACGAGGCATTTCAATTTTTTATTTCTAAGCGGGAATGGGTGCTTAAAACGATGAAACGGCAGGAATCCATCGCACCTGCGGTGGAACTTACGGTCAAGGAATTGATTGAATTGAGACGCGATGCAGCAGAATATCTTCCCGGAAGGCTTGCAGAATTTGCTTCGAGATACAGTTTCAAATATTCTGCCCTGCGACTGAAGCACAACAAGACCAACTGGGGAAGTTGCTCAAGCAAAGGCAATATAAACCTAAACATCAGCCTGATGAGAGTACCTCCCCTTCTGAGGGATTATGTAATTCTCCACGAGCTCTGCCACCTGCGGCATCCGGACCACGGAAGGGGCTTCCACCTGCTTTTGGAACATTTTTGCACAAACCTCGTTTTAGAAGCGTCAGATGCAGGAGACTCCCTCGCAGAATCCATTGCTTTGAAGGCAGCAGCATCCATCACATCTTCTGCCACATTGAAATCATTCGTTTCTACCCCGACATCGGCAAAAGGAGACAGAAGCACAGGTGCCTCATCACGCAAGAGCAAAGATTTTCCCATTGAGTATGCACTATCCTCCGAACTCAGGAAATACAGACCGTAACATCCTTCAATAGGAGAGGTTCCAGCAAAAACGGATTTTGCGATTTTGAGGTAATTAAGTATTTTTGCATTCTTATACACACTAATGACAACAGTATATGGGAGCATTTCACGCATACGACATAAGGGGAATCTACAATGTGGATTTCGACAAGGAAACAGCCTACAAGGTAGGATATTTCATTCCTGAACTCCTTAATACAGATAAGGTTGCAGTCGGAAGAGATTGCAGGGTATCGTCGGATGAGATACACGAGGCGGTGCTAAAGGGCATCACTGATGCAGGGGCAGATGTATATGACCTTGGACTCACTACGACTCCGGCCGTATATTTCGCCACTGCGAATTATGGATTTAAGGCCTCAATCCAGATTACAGCTTCACACAACGGTCCTGAGTACAACGGTATGAAGGTTTCAACAGAGCACGCACGTGCCGTCGGATATGACGCAGGTCTCAAAACGGTGAAGGAATGGATTGAGAATGGCAAACCGACCCCCGTTGCAGAACGCAAGGGAGAAGTGCATATAATGGATGTATATAAGGACTATCTTGATTTCCTTATAAAATATAAGAAAGACATCTCGAACATCAGGATTGCAATGGACCTTTCAAACGGGATGGCAAATCTTTTCGCAAAACAGATTTTCGGCGACCAGCCGGAATATCTATTCGATACGATGGACGGACGTTTCCCGAACCACGATCCTAACCCTTTGATTCCAAAGAATGTTGAGGCCTTGAAGGAAGCGGTGCGCAAGAGCGGGGCAGATATAGGAGTCATCTATGATGGAGATGCAGACCGGGTGATGTTCGTAGATGAGAATGCAAGATTCATATCTCCTGACCTGATGATTGCCGTATTGGGAAAATATTTCCTTGAGGAGAGGGGTGAAAAAGGGCTCGTTCTCCAAGACATCAGAAGCAGCAAGGCGGTGGGAGAATATCTTGCACCTATGGGCGGGGAAATGAGGACCTGGAAAGTCGGAAGAGCATTCGCGGCAGAGAAACTGCGTGAAATAGACGGAGTTTACGGTGGAGAACTTGCCGGGCATTATTATTTCCGCGATTTCTTCTATTCAGACAGCGGAATCCTCGCTTCCATCCTGATTCTCAATGTAGTGAGCGAACTCAAGAAAGAAGGCAAGACCATCAGCGGTCTTATTTCAGAAATCGAGAGATATAAAAATTCGGGAGAGATCAATTTCAGACTTGAAGACAAGGCAGGAGCGATGGATGCGGTGCGTGATATGTTCACAACAAAGGAAAAACCGACCGCATATATGGACTTCGACGGCTATCGTGTCGAGTTTCCACAGTGGTGGTTCAACATCAGGCCATCCAACACTGAGCCATATCTGAGATTCATCTGCGAGGCACAGACCCAGGAACTTCTTGATGAGAAGGTGGCTGCGGTAAGAAATCTTCTCAAAACACGTTTCGGGGCTGAATGATGGAATTTAGGAATTTATTTCGCCCCAATTGGGCTGTGTTGTCTGGAGCGGCAGTTTGTCTTGGACTGCTTTTCCCGTATATGATGAAGGCATCCACATCAGGTGATGATGCAAAAGACAAGGTACTTCGCGACGTAAAGCGTGCGGAATTATTACTGCCAAGATATCCGTTACACCCCGTGAAATCAATGGTGGATACTGATGCCACCGTCATAGATACTCTTCCGACTTCAAGTGAATTCATCAAGGTCATTCTTTTCAGTGACAACACCTGGAAATATGAAAAAGACCCTGATTATCATCTGAGCAAGGATGTCTTTGACGAAGCGTGGGACAACGAACAAACAAATCCATACAAAATCCCGATTGACAGTTTGCCGATATCGTGGACTATGTGGATGGTGGACAGTCTGGACTGCTACCATTGTCCGTTTCAGGGTGACATCCACCCGAGAGGCAAGTTCGGAATCAGGAGAGGGCGCCGTCACCAGGGTGTGGATCTTCCGCTGAAGGTAGGGGATCCGATTTATGCCGCCTTTGACGGTAAGGTTAGGATTTCCAAGTCCTTGGGAGGATATGGCAACCTTATAGTAATAAGGCATCCGAGTGGAATTGAGACATTCTACGGTCATCTGTCCAAGAGATATTTCAAGGTTGGAGATTGGGTGCACGCAGGAGACGTGATAGGTCTTGGAGGCTCAACAGGCCGTTCGACAGGTCCGCATCTGCACTTCGAGGCAAGATATAAAGGATTTGCCTTTGACCCTCAATGGCTTATAGATTTCAAGACAGGAAATCTACGTCACAGGCTCTTTGTTTTGAAGCGCAAGTTCTTCACTCCGTATAGCAATTACGAGCAGGATTTCGAGGACGAGATGCTCAATGACGAGGAGGACAGGAAAGAGGATGCCGAGAGAGCAGCAATGAGATGGTACACGATTAAGTCCGGTGATACACTCGGGAAAATTGCGGCAAGAAACGGCACCACGGTGTCCGAACTCTGTAAGATGAACGGAATCACAACCAAGACAGTCCTCAAGATAGGACGGAAGATAAGGGTGAAATAACACCTATTTAGGAATATTCATAGTCCTTAAGAAAATAATTCACGAATTATTTATAAATTTGCAAGATTTCAACTTAATAATCGATTAATAATGAGAAAACAAATTGTTGCAGGTAACTGGAAAATGAACACTACAGTTCCTGAAGGAGTCGAACTCGCAAAAGAAGTAGTAGCAAAGGCAGCTCAGGTGCCATCATCAGTAAAATTGATAGTTGCACCTCCATTCACCCACCTTGCATCTGTTGCAGAAGTTGTCAAAGGTTCTCCTGTTGGACTTTCAGCACAGAATTGCGCTGATAAGGAGAAAGGCGCTTATACAGGTGAGGTTTCAGTTAAGATGCTTTCTTCTGTTGGTTGCGAATATACCATCCTCGGACACTCTGAGAGAAGGCAGTATTATGGAGAGACTGATGCAAAACTCGTTGAGAAAGTGAAACTTGCCATTGCAGAGGGACTTGCACCTATCTTCTGTGTAGGTGAGAATCTTGACGAGCGCGAGGCAGGACGTCACTTCGAAGTTGTTTCAGACCAGATCAAGAACGTTCTCTACACCCTTTCAGCAGAGGAAATGGCAAAGGTTGTAGTTGCTTACGAGCCAGTATGGGCTATCGGAACCGGCAAGACTGCAACTGCAGAGCAGGCTCAGGAAATCCACGCTTGCATCCGTAAGGTGCTCGCAGACAAATTCGGTGCCCTCGCAGAGGAAATCACCATCCTCTATGGCGGAAGCTGCAAGCCGTCAAATGCCAAAGAGCTTTTCGCCTGCCCTGACATCGACGGTGGCCTCATCGGTGGCGCAGCCCTCAAAGCAGACGATTTCATCGCCATCGCACTCAGCTTCTAAAAAACCTTCAATAAACTGCTTCTAAGCGGTTGACTTACGCATCTAAAAAGAGAGCGACTAAATCTTTAGTCGTTCTCTTTTTGTTTGTACCACATTTTATCCACAAATACCCCTCATTTTGAGGACAAAAGTGCAATCTGACTCAATTTGTCCACAAATATCCCTGCATTTGTGGACAAACAAATCGCTTCCAGATAAATGACACCTATATCATCCCTCGTGAAATTCATCTGGGCGCGACACCCTTAATCTAAGGCCTTCTGTGGCACTATGCCGTGCCCGGTGCGTTCAAATTTACCTCATCAGGCCCCCCAATCCTCATTCTACACGCCTGAGAGGGCATCTCGGGGTCCAGATGAATTTCACGAAGGAATGTCACCAAGTGTCACCGTCGGCTATTGCGCG
>JBJEBO010000018.1:0-5132 GCA_051870155.1 Candidatus Cryptobacteroides sp. | reverse complement strand
AATTTGAAACTGCTAATTTGAATAGATAATGATTTATTATTATTCCGGATGTGGCGCGCCAGATAAAGGAAAGGAAGCAGGTCGTGGATCTGATTCCCGGAGGATGGCCACGCACCAAGACATATCTGATCGGTCCGCTTTTCAATCTTGTGGTCTCTGACTCTGGATTTTATGCAAAGGACAGCTGCATAGGCTGCGGTACCTGCGCCAAAGTCTGCTCCCGCCACAACGTAATAATGAAGGATGGAAAGCCCCATTGGAACGGTGACTGTACCCAATGTATGGCCTGCTACCACTATTGTCCCGTAAATGCAATCCACTACGGCAAACTCACGGAAGGCAAAGGGCAGTATCACGGTATGGGTGTTATATACAAAAAATGCTGACTAAAATTTAGCCAGCATTTCGTTTGGTAGCGGGGGGAGGACTCGAACCTCCGGCCTCCGGGTTATGAGCCCGACGAGCTACCAACTGCTCTACCCCGCGGTATTGGACTGCAAATATATGAACATTTTTTCAAATACCAAAATTTTTTGGATTATTTTTGTCAAAATTTAAATTTCGGGATGATAATTGCAGCAAAGTGAGAGAATGAAGATATAATGATAACAGTACAATATATTACTTATACCAATTAACTATGAAAGATTTATTAAAAGGAAAAGTTGCCGTCGTGACTGGCGGAACAAGGGGAATCGGTTATGCCATAGTGAAGAAATATCTTGAGGCAGGTGCTTCAGTTGTTCTTTGCGGTTCAAGAGAGGCTACGGCTATGGCTGCTCTGGAAAAAATCAAGACCGAAATGCCAGATGCTGACGTGGAGGCTATGTGGCCAGATCTTACTGATATGAATGCTGTGGCAGAAGCGTTTGCTGGAGTGAAGGAACGTCACGGTAGATTTGACATCTTGGCCAATAATGCAGGTATTTCCCAGAACCAGCCGGTTTACAATTATACTGAAAAGGATATAGACGACATCCTTGACCTCAATGTAAAAGCTGTTTTCGTATGCTCTCAGGCTGCCGCAAGAATTATGAAGGAACAGGGCGGGGGAGTTATAATCAACACAAGTTCTGTAGTGAGCTTCTATGGCCAGGGCTCTGGTTGCGGCTATCCTGCATCAAAATTCGCAGTCAACGGTTTCACAAAATCCCTTGCAAGGGAACTTGCAAAAGACGGAATACGTGTCAATGCCGTTGCTCCGGGTGTGACGAAAACTGATATGGTGGCAAATCTGCCAGACGCTATGATTCAGCCTCTCATTGCCCGCATCCCTCTTGGCAGGATGGGACTTCCGGAAGATATCGCTAATGCATTCATCTTCCTTTCAAGCGATTATGCTTCTTATATTACCGGGGCGATTCTTCCGGTTGATGGCGGAGTTATTGTTTAGATATCTCTCCACGCGGCCTTCGGCCTTGGTCGAGATGGCAGACGGAAGTCACGATGACAAAGACCGTTCAGTCGAGATGACAGACAAAAGTCACGATGACAAATATATAAAACAAAGAGACCGACTGTTCAGCCGGTCTCTCTTTATAAATGCCCGTAAACCAGGATTATTCTGCTTTACCGTTAGATCCAAGAACGTTGATGATCTTGTGCTCGTAGAGCTTCTTCATATTGTCACGTGCAGGACCGAGGTATTTACGTGGGTCAAACTCAGCTGGTTTCTCAGCGAAGACTTTGCGGATAGCTGCAGTCATAGCGAGACGTGAGTCTGAGTCGATGTTGATCTTGCAGACAGCTGATTTAGCAGCTTTGCGGAGCTCTTCCTCAGGGATACCGATAGCAGCTTCGAGTTTACCACCGAATTTGTTGATAGTATCAACTTCCTCCTGTGGAACTGAAGATGAACCGTGGAGAACGATAGGGAATCCAGGGAGTTCCTTCATAACGCCGTCGAGAACGTCGAATGCGAGTGGCGGAGGAACGAGACGACCTGTTGCAGGATCAAGGTGGCACTGCTCAGGTTTGAATTTGTATGCTCCGTGTGAAGTTCCGATTGAAATCGCGAGAGAGTCGCATCCTGTCTTGGTAACGAAGTCAACAACTTCTTCAGGACGAGTGTAAGTGTGGTGCTCTGCAACAACCTCATCCTCAACACCTGCAAGCACTCCGAGCTCACCTTCTACGGTTACGTCGAACTGGTGTGCATACTCAACAACCTTCTTAGTGAGAGCAACGTTCTCATCGTATGGAAGGTGGCTTCCGTCGATCATAACTGAAGAGAAGCCCATATCAACGCAGCTCTTGCAAAGCTCGAAGCTGTCACCGTGGTCGAGATGGAGAACGATCTGTGGATGCTCCCAACCGAGTTCCTTAGCATACTCTACAGCTCCCTCTGCCATATAACGGAGAAGAGTCTGGTTTGCGTAGTTACGTGCTCCCTTTGAAACCTGGAGGATAACCGGAGATTTGGTCTCGGCTGCAGCCTGAATGATAGCCTGAAGCTGCTCCATGTTGTTGAAATTGAATGCAGGGATTGCGTAACCGCCGTTGATGGCCTTTGCAAACATTTCTTTAGTGTTTACAAGTCCGATTTCTTTATAAGATACCATAATCTATAAAATTAAATGAAATTTTATCCAAATGTCGTCTTTTATCCAAAAACCGCGCAAAAATAACTATTTTTGCAAAAAATAGAAAAAATAATTTATAAAAGGTCGTACTTTGTATGAATAATAAAGTAATCATTTTTTCCGCGCCGTCAGGTGCAGGCAAGAGTACAATTGTCAATCACATACTTGAACTTCATCCGGAAATGGAATTTTCCGTTTCTGCAACATCCAGGGCACCACGAGGCACAGAGCAGAATGGAAAGGAATATTGGTTCTTCACTGAGGAAGAGTTCAGAAAGATGATTTCTGAGGATAAATTCGTTGAATATGAAGAAGTTTACCAAGGTTCGTTCTATGGAACACTGAAATCTGAGGTTGAAAGAATCTGGAGCAAAGGCAATGTGATAGTTTTCGATGTGGATGTGAAAGGCGGGGTGAATGTAAAGAGAATCTTCGGGGACAAGGCGCTCTCAGTCCTTATTCAGGCGCCGTCTGTGGAGGTTCTTCGCGAAAGACTCACAGGGAGAGGAACAGATTCCCCGGAGGCTATTGAGCGAAGACTTGCCAAAGCTGAATCAGAGATGGAATTCGCAAGAGGAAAATTCGATTATGTTCTTGTTAATGACGACCTCCAGACGGCATTCGTCGAGGCAGAGAGGATAGTTGATGAATTCCTCCGTTCATAAGGATTCTTCTAAAATGGAAATCGCTGTTTTCCCAGGGTCGTTCAACCCTTTGCACATCGGTCACAAGGCTATCATCGAAAGCCTTGTGAAAGGGAGTGGCTTTGACTCTGTCTATCTTGTCGTGTCTCCGAAAAATCCTCTTAAAGATAGTATCAGCGCAGATTCGGCACCTGATCGTTTCCAAGCGGCCAAAGAAGCAGCGGAAAGACATTCTCTGAGAGTGAAAGTCGATGATATTGAAATGAATATGCCACCTCCTCATTATACGGTCAGAACTTTGGATGCCTTGTCTCAAAGGGAACCTGGCAACCGCTTCACCCTTGTGATGGGGGCTGACAATCTTGCCGACATCCGCAGGTGGAGGGATTACGGGAAGATATTGACAAAATACGGGGTAGCAGTTTATCCTCGTGAAGGAGTTGATCTTGATAGCGTGACAGCGGATCTGATTGCAGAGAATCCCTTTTACAAGATACGGCTGATAGATGCCCCGAAGGTGGACATTTCATCAACCATTATCCGTGAAGGACTTGCTGCAGGACGGGATATGTCTTCTTATATGCTTTGACCTTTTTCGCGGAGCCCTATGGGTTGACAAATAAATATTTATTGGTATCTTTGTAAGATTTATTACTGACAAATTTTCCGGACTTGAGAGTGTTTATGGACAACAATAGAAATCTATATCCTTTGAAATTCATCCCAACTGCAGACAGGAAAGTGTGGGGAGGTAATGCTTTGAGAAAAAGATTCGAGAAAGTCTTTGTGGAGACGGATAGCGAGGGCAATGAGGTGAAAATCAGGGAGTCTGAAGCAGTGGGGGAGAGTTGGGAACTTGCTGATATGGGGTTCATTGATTCGGTCGTGGCTGAGGGATGGCTTGCGGGCAACACCCTTGGGGAACTGATGGATACATATCTGGAAAGGATTCCTGGAGAGGAACTCTACGGCTGGTTTGGCAGGCAATTCCCTCTTTTGGTTAAGTTTCTTGATATCCGTGGAAAAATGTCGGTGCAGGTGCATCCTGACGATGAGACAGCCGAACAAAGGTATGATTCATTGGGAAAGGATGAACTCTGGTACATAGTTGATGCTGGAAAGGATTCAAAGGTATATATTGGCTTTGAAAAGGATGTGGAGGCCTCCGCTTTCTATCAGGCTTGTCTCGATGGAAGTGTCGTGGATATGATGCATTGCATTCAGCCTCATAAAGGGGACGTTTTCCATTTTGCACCGGGAACAATTCACGCTGCGGAGGGTGAAATCCTTGCCGTAGAGATTTCAGAGTCTTCCGATCTGACTTTCAGGCTTTATGACTGGGGTAGGGAAAATGATCCTTCGACAGCAAGACCTATGCATCTTGAAGAGGCTTTCGATTTCATCAATTATTCAAAATGGGATGAAAATTCATATATTCCGGCTTCCGGAGATGTTCAAGGTCCTGCAAAGAGCCTTTTTGCAAATGAGGTATTCTCTGTCAACAAGATGATTGTTCGTGACCCTTTGCAGATTTCCACGGCTAAATTCGGAAGGTTTATTATATATATATGTCTTTCCGGTGAGGCGTCGTTCCAGATGAAAGGTGAAAAGGGGACGGAAGAGTATCTGCTTCGCAAAGGGGAGACGATGCTTGTTTCGGCGGATGTCCCGGACTTTTTCATAGTACCAAGAGATAGGGGTACTGAATTGTTAGAGGTTATGATAGAAAGGATGGAGGAGAAGGACGAGTATATCAACCCTGATACAGAGCCGTTCCTTGAAGGTGAGGATTATGAAGGACTCAATATAGAAGATCCGGAAGATGGGAATGAGTAACTATATATGGAAGTAAGAATAGATAAATATTTGTGGGCGATCCGTGTGTTCAAGACCAGGAGTGAAGCTA
>JBJEBO010000017.1:0-5144 GCA_051870155.1 Candidatus Cryptobacteroides sp. | reverse complement strand
CGTTCCTTGTCATCAAGATGTTCCGACTCGGACAGTCTGTCAATAGGATCGGATATGAGGGTCAGCGGAGTGCGGAAATCGTGGCTGACATTGGTAAAGAAGACAAGTTTGGCGTGAGTTGCCTCCTCCAACTCTTTATTGAGGGAAAGGAGCTGGTATTTCTGGTCCTCCAACTGCTGTTTTTGACTATTGAGTGTCTTATTCAATTTGTTCAGGCGGGCAAGTACAATATAAAGTGCGACGCACAGCAAAGCAAGTATGACGAGGAAAGTGATACTGAAGTTCAAGAAGCGTCGCTGAATAATATGTCTTTCAAGGTAAAGGTTAACCTCATCCTTGAGATTCTCTATTACAGCGACCTGATAATCGATCTCCTCGGAAAGCCTTGAGAGGAGCTGGGCATTGTTTTGGGCAATCAGCGCTGTCTCCAGCATCGTATTTCTCGGATAGTCCTCACCTCGCAGAATTTTCCGTGCAATCTGGATCACTGTCTCACCTCCCGTCGGATAAAGCACAGAGGCATCAAGTTTTCCTTGCTCTATGGCCTCCACTCCAAGTCCTTCACCGTTGAGTGCATCCACTCCTACGAATAGAATATCGTTGTCAGGATAAAGATTCTGCGCAGCTTCGTATGCCCCGATTGCCATCGGATCATTCTGTGCAGCAACCATAGCCACATCCGGATAAAGCTTTAATATGGAATCTGCAAGTTCATTGGCGATGTCGCTACGCCAACGCCCATCAACCGAAGCCACGATTTCAATGCCAGAGCCTTCAAGTCCTTCTATAAGACCCTGATGGCGCTCCCTCGCCGGAGTTGAGCCTTCCAAACCCCTGATTTCTATAATTTTGCTTCCCTTTTCAAGCCTCGATAAAATATATTGGGCCTGAAGTTTTCCGATATGCACATTGTCGGCACGAACTGAAGCCGTGTATTTGTCGTCATCGACATTCCTGTCCACCACAATCACCGGAATCCCTGCATTATATGCCTTGTTCACGGCCGGTGTGACCTCCCCAGCCTCATTCGGAGCCACAATAAGGAGATCTACCTTCTTTTTTATGAAATAATTGATGTCGTCGCACTGAATGAAACTCTCATCTCCTGCGGAACGGATTTCGAGGGTAATATCGTGACTGAGCATAGCTTCTCGCTGCATTTCCTCATTCATCTTCGTTCTCCAGGCATCACTGCTACATTGGGATACTCCTATTTTGAAATTATCGTCTTTTTCCACAGAACAACCTGACAGAAAGACAATCAGACAGGCAATTACAAATGATACGACAGTACTCATAGTGCTATTCATTCGCAGTTGAAAAAATCGTTTTCGGGCGCAAAGAAGACAAAATTTTCTGCAAATTCAAAAAAAATATAAACTCTGATGCAAGATTTTCGTATAATCGGGATTTATATTTGTGGACGGACGGAAAATATTTTTCCGGACTTCCCAAAGGACTGATATTTGTTTATGAAATCAATGTTAAACATCAAAATTATGAAAAGTACGATCAAAAGAATGGCCGTCGCAGCAATTGCAACTCTGCCGCTGATGACCGCCTGCAACCATCACGACAATTCCGGGATGGAACTTCTCTATCCAAACGCAATGGTGACAATCAAGACCACCGAAGATGCTGCATCTTCATATTTCCAGCTCGATGACGAGACCACCTTGAAGGTGACGAACATTACAAAGCCCCTCTACGGAGGAAAAGAAGTGAGGGCGTTCGTTAATTTCACAGAGGTGGATGACGATCCGGCACCATACGACAAGGCAGTGAAAATGAATTGGGCAGACAGCATCAGAACCAAAAATGCGGTTCCTTATCCTACTTTGGAAGAAGATGACAAATATGGAAACGACCCAATTGAAATTCTTAAAGATTGGACCACCATAGTGGAGGACGGATATTTCACAATGCGTTTCCAGACTTATTTCGGCAATCCTTCCATTAAACACGAGCTGAATCTTCTTTACGGAGGCAATCCGGATAATCCATACGAGATTGAACTCAGGCACAATGCCCACGGTGACTGGAATGACAGACTGGGCGACGGGTACATCGCATTCAGACTCAAAGACTTGCCTGACACAAAAGGTGAGACTGTGAAGCTCACTTTGAAATGGAATTCGTTCAGCGGAGAAAAGACCCATCAGTTCGATTATTGCACAAGAAAAGGAGATGGCGAGTGAGACACCGGATGGTTTGAACTTGAATGGCAACTTCTGACAAAAATCTGATTGAAGCCATCCGGAAAGGTGACAGGGTGGCGATGAAGCAGTTTTATGACCGCTTCATCGGCTCCCTGTCTTTTGTATGTTCACGCTATGTGAGCGACAACGAAGAAGTCAAGGACATACTTCACGACAGTTTCATAAAAATATATTCATCAATTGGCAAATTCAGGTGGCAGGGCGAGGGGTCGCTTAAGGCGTGGATGACCAAAATAGTCATCAATGAATCGCTCAAACATCTGAAAGCCAATAAAAAAAATCCATTGAAAAGATATGATGAAATCCTGCAGGACATCCCTGAAGAGGATGCGGATCCAGAAAAAATTCCTTTGGATGTCCTGTTGGAGTTCATCAGGGAACTCCCGCCAGGATACAGGACGGTGTTCAACCTCGTGGTATTCGACGGATACTCACACAAACAGGCGGCTGCGGAACTCGGCATCAGCGAAAGCACTTCCGCATCACAGTTTCACAGGGCAAAGGCTATTCTTGCCAAAAGGATAAACGAATATGGAAGATTGGAGCAATAGACTCAGCGACAGATTCAACGGATATGAAATACCGGAGCCGGAAGGGCTTTGGGAGGGCATAGACGCCACTGTGACAAGGAGACAAAGGGTGAGGACAATACTTTTGTGGAGCGGAGTTGCAGGAAGTGTAGCAGCGGCAGCGATAGCCTTGTTCGTGCTTCTGAATATATACGAGAATGTTCCCGCGGGTCGAATGTATGCAGACAGGATTGAGGTGCTTGGTGCCGATGGGCATAATGAGGTGTGGACTGAGGATATGCCGACGGCCCAGAGGCTTTTGTCTATGAATGTGCGGAGGGATGACGGCGGTTCTGGAATGCCTTCGGAGGTGCCAGCGGCGGAGGATGAGACCGTTTTCGGGGACGGGACGGTAGATTCGAAGGAAGAGGCGGTAATTTCGGAGGATTTAGAGGTAAAAGATAATGAGATTTCTTCGGAGAAAGACGCAACTGTTGTGGAGGATGGAGCGAATGCTATTGAAGATGATTTCTTCTTCAACGAAGAAGAGTATAAAAAAAGGCAAAAGGGAAAAATTTCCGCGAGTATGACTTATGGGAACGGAGCGGGAAGCAACGGGAGTTCGCAGGGCTACAGAACATTTTTCCTTTCCACAGGTGAGGGGCTGGAATTGAATGCGAACGGTGCAACGGCAGGGATTATGAACCTCAACGGCAAAGAGACTCCTGCCACTACCCAGACAAAGCACCATCTGCCTGTACGTGCAGGATTGAGCATCAGATGGGAGTTCTACCCAAAGCTATCCCTTGAGACCGGACTTGTCTATACCCTCCTTTCATCAGAAATGACTTCTGGAAGCGAGAGATATAATTATGTATCCAAACAGAAACTCAATAATATAGGAATCCCCCTCAACATTAATTACACCTTCCTTGATACAAGGTTTTTCGGACTTTATGTGAGTGCAGGCGGAATGATGGAGAAATGCGTAGGAGGAAAGTTATCCACAGATTATATATCTAACGGAAACATAATCAGAAATACGTACGACCGTCTGAAGGTGGATCCGCTCCAATGGTCCGTCAACCTAAGTGCAGGCTTGCAATTCAACATTATAAGATCAACAGGAATTTTCATACAGCCTGGAATTAGTTGGTATTTCGACAATGGAAGCCCGGTGGAGACCATTTACAAGACGAAACCGGTCAATTTCGATCTCAGATTCGGAATCAGTTATTCATTCTGACTGTCACGGCAGATGCTGTCAACGACAGGAGCCGCCTCCTGATATGAATATCCGCGTCCGAGTATAAACCGTAGCAATTTCAATCTGCAGGAGGGATCTTCCTTGAGCGTACGGAATTTTGCCTCTGCAATCTTACGCAAGCGCTCCTGAGAGCGCTGCGGATCCGCCGCCTGAATGGCGGCGTTTATTATTTCACCATCCAATTTCTTGGCTTGCAATGCATAACGGATTTTTACACTGCCCCACCCAGTCAAGGACGATTTATCCCTAACGAAAGCGCAGGCATATCTCATATCGTCAACATAGCCATCCTTTTTCAGGGATTCCAGGATATCCTCCGACGATTCAGCCACCATTTCTTCAGGTTCACCTGCCGCCAACAATGCCGATGATGCCTTTGACAATATGTCCGAACTGCAATACTCGCGACGGGAACACGAATTGCGAAGCCTATTCAGAATCCTGTCTTTCAATGTTTTGTCCATAATCACCCCTTCATCATTATTCGATGGACCATATCAGAAATTATAGCCTATTCCAAGATAGAAACCGACTTTATTTGTCAGATTGCTCCAATGTACATCAAAGTTAACAGGACCGAAGAAGGCGTTGTAGGCATATTCCACTCCGGCACCGAACCATCCAAGTTCACCGGAGGACACATATTCGGAGAATGTCTGACCGTCCCTCGCATAATTGACAATTCCTGTAAGATAATGGTTCTTTGCCACATTAAAACGGAAGTCCGTCCTGAGTACGGAAAGAATCTTCTTTGTGGAAGCGATGCTGTTCTTTCCAACAAAGGCAATCTGCTGGTCGAAATATCTCCCGGCAACTGAACCTCCGATTACGTTCATATAGGCAATCGGAATGTTATCTCCGAAAAGGAAACGAACATTGAGCGAAGGAATGAATGAGAAGATCTTACCTGAATATGCCACACCTTTGATGTCTGCCGCACAAATGTGGAATGAATTGTATTTGTTCGGAAATCCGGCAAAAACCCATTCATAAGAGAGACCGGCGGTGAATCCTTTAGTAGGGAAATATCCGTTGTCGAAAGTATCAGCCCTTGAATTGAGGAAAAGTGAAAGATAATTGTTGCTCAATTGTTTGAGGTCATAGTCACCAATCAGGAAATCTTTGGACATCATACTTCTGACAGAAAAC
>JBJEBO010000016.1:0-5156 GCA_051870155.1 Candidatus Cryptobacteroides sp. | reverse complement strand
CTGCCATCCTTCTGAACTCAGATCCACTTTTCCGTTCTCTACCTTGCGGTACGGAGTCTCAATAAAACCAAGTTCATTGATTCTCGCATAAACACAAAGAGATGAAATCAAACCGATGTTCGGGCCCTCAGGAGTCTCAATCGGACAAAGACGGCCATAATGTGTATAGTGCACGTCTCGCACCTCGAATCCTGCCCTGTCACGGGAAAGTCCTCCCGGACCGAGAGCCGAAAGACGACGCTTGTGGGTCATCTCGGAAAGCGGGTTGGTCTGGTCCATAAACTGTGACAACTGGCTTGTTCCGAAGAATGAGTTGATAACGGAAGAAAGGGTCTTCGCGTTGATCAGGTCTGTCGGAGAGAACTGCTCGCTGTCACGCACGTTCATCCTTTCGCGAATCGTCCTTGCCATTCTTGAAAGACCTACGCTGAACTGGTTGGCAAGCTGTTCGCCCACAGTTCTGATACGCCTGTTGCTCAAGTGGTCGATATCATCGACTGTAGCTTTGGAGTTGATCAGCTGGATGAGATATTTGATAATCTCTATGATATCCGTATTGGTGAGAACTCTCACGTTGTCCGGAGTAGAGAGATTAAGTTTCTTGTTGAGACGATACCTTCCCACGTCTCCGAGGTCATATCTCTTCTCTGAGAAGAACAACTTGTCAATCACGTCTCTTGCAGTCGCCTCATCAGGTGGTTCTGAATTACGGAGCTGTTTGTAGATATAGTTGATCGCCTCGGTTTCGGTGTTGGTAGGGTCTTTCTGGAGAGTATTGTAAATGATGGCGTACTCATTGGCGTTCTCCTCGTCTTTTTGGAGAAGAATCGTCTTAACACCTGTTTCAGAAATCTTCTGGATGGTCTCTTCATTGAGGATTTCGCCACGTTCAACTATGGCAATGGTCCTTTCTACCGGAATAACCTCTCCGGTATCTTCGTCAACGAAGTCCTCGATCCAGGTTTTGAGTACTTTTGCGGCAAGTTTCCTGCCTTCATTTTCTTTGAGCATCTCCTCTGTGGCTTCAATCTCGTCAGCCAGTCCGAAGATGTCTATGATGTCCTTGTCCCCTGTGAAGCCTATGGCCCTCAACAATGTGGTAACCGGCAATTTCTTCTTACGGTCGATGTAAGCATACATCACATTGTTGATATCTGTTGCGAACTCAATCCAAGATCCTTTGAACGGAATGATTCGCGCAGAATAAAGTTTCGTACCATTGGCGTGGACGCTCTGTCCGAAGAAGACGCCCGGTGAACGGTGGAGTTGGGAAACGATGATACGCTCTGAACCGTTGATGATGAATGTTCCACCAGGGGTCATATAAGGGATGTTGCCAAGATACACATCCTGGACATCCTGCTCGAAATCCTCGTGCTCCGGATCGCTGCAGGAGAGGAGGAGTTTCGCCTTGAGCGGCACGTTGTAGGTAAGGCCTCTTTCAAGGCATTCCTCGATTGAATACTGGGGAGGATCGATGAAATAATCGATGAACTCCAATTTGTAGGAGTTTCTGGTGTCCTCAATCGGGAAAATCTCCTGAAATACCTGATATAGACCTTCATTGCGCCTGTTTTCCGGCGTCGTATCGAGCTGGAAGAAGTCACGGAATGACTTGAGCTGAACTTCCAGCAAGTCCGGGTATTCGAGGAGTATTTTTGATGATGCGAACGAAATTCGCTGTGTTTTAGCCTTTTGTGACATCGTATTGCCTTTGATATAGAGAAAAACTTAAATACGACAAAAAGGTTTAGGGCCTAAATGACCCTAAACCTGAGAGTTTTTTCCCTTACGGGGAGGATGAAGTTATTTAACCTCAACTTCTGCTCCCTGCTCTTCAAGGCTAGCCTTAACCTGATCAGCCTCTGCTTTTGAAACTTTCTCTTTGATGATAGCATCAGGAGCCTTGTCAACAAGTTCCTTAGCCTCTTTAAGTCCAAGACCAGTGATCTCCTTAACAGCCTTAACGACGTTAAGTTTAGCCTGACCAGCTGATTTGAGGATTACGTTGAACTCAGTCTGCTCAGCAGCGGCAGCCTCACCGGCGCCGGCAACTGGACCTGCTACTGCAACAGCAGCTGCTGCAGGCTCGATTCCATACTCATCTTTGAGGACCTGTGCAAGTTCCTGAACGTCTTTTACAGAAAGGTTTACCAACTCTTCTGCAAGTGC
Source organism: Candidatus Cryptobacteroides sp. (assembly GCA_051870155.1). GTDB lineage: Bacteria > Bacteroidota > Bacteroidia > Bacteroidales > UBA932 > Cryptobacteroides. Next base: position 2,984 of record JBJEBO010000016.1, on the reverse strand, counting down.
TTTAATATCTGCCATAATTGTAATTATTTAAATTGTTTATGTTTTTATTCTCTTTCTGAAAGTGTCTTAACGATACCGGCAATCTTTCCGCCTGCTGACTGGAGAGCAGAAATAACGTTGCGTGCAGGTGACTGGAGCAATGCGACAACGTCTGCGATGAGTTCTTCGCGAGACTTGATGTTGCAGAGTTCGCCAAGCTTGTCTGCGCCGACAAATGCGCACTCCTGAACGTATACACCTTTAAGCAAAGGTTTCTCCATTCCCTCATCATTGAATTTCTTGATGAGCTTTGCAGGAGCATTGGCAGTTTCAGTGAACATTATTGCCGTTGGTCCTTCAAGGACAGGGTAAAGGAGGGCTACCTCCTCATTTTCGAGCTGCATAAGCGCTTTGTGGAAGAGAGTATTCTTCACAACCACGAGTTTGATGCCTTTCTCAAAGCAAGCGCGACGCAATTTTGAAGTCTGCCCAGCATTCAGTCCGGAAATGTCTGTAACATAGAAATTCGGTGTTTCCTGGAGCTGTGCAGCAATAGATTCAAGTATCTGTGCTTTTTCTTCTTTTCTCATAACTTTGAAATTTTATTCAGCTCCCACTGATTTAATGTCAATACGAATTCCAGGACTCATAGTAGTGCAGATTGAAATGCCCTGAAGATAAGTTCCTTTAAGAGACTGCGGTTTCAATTTCAGGATGGCTGAAATAAGAGTCTGTGCATTTTCGCAGATCTGTGTTCCTGTGAATGATGCCTTTCCGATAGCTGCGTGAACGATACCGGTCTTGTCAACCTTGAAATCGATCTTACCAGCCTTAACTTCCTTGACAGCCTTTCCTACTTCCATAGTAACGGTTCCTGTCTTAGGGTTCGGCATAAGTCCACGTGGACCGAGGATCCTACCGATAGCACCAACTTTCGCCATAACTGAAGGAGTACAGATGATGACATCAACGTCAGTCCAACCTCCTTTGATCTTATCGATGAACTCATCGAGTCCGACGAAATCGGCACCAGCCTCTTTGGCTTCATTTTCTTTGTCCGGTGTACAGAGTACGAGTACCCTTGTCTGTTTTCCTGTTCCGTTAGGAAGAGTAACGACACCACGAACCATCTGGTTTGCTTTACGAGGGTCAACACCGAGGTTGACTGCAAGTTCTACTGAAGCATCGAACTTTGTATAGGTGATTTCCTTAACAAGATCACAAGCTTCAGCCAACTTGTATTCTTTGGCCGCATCATATTTGGCCATTACAGCTTTCTGATTTTTTGTAAGTTTACTCATTGTCGCGTGTGATTTTAGATGTCGGCAGGAAATTCGCCTTCAACTTTGATACCCATACTTCTTGCTGTACCAGCAACCATAGTCATTGCAGATTTCAATGTGAACGCATTGAGGTCCGGCATTTTGGATTCTGCAATTGCTTTTACCTGATCCCAAGTAATGGTAGCTACCTTCTTCCTGTTTGGCTCAGCTGAACCTGAAGAAATCTTAGCTGCTTCTTTAAGTTGTACTGCTACAGGCGGCTGCTTTACTTCGAAAGAGAAAGATTTGTCGCTGTAAACGGTGATAACAACTGGAAGAACCTTACCTGCTGAATCCTGTGTGCGAGCATTGAACTGCTTGCAGAAATCCATAATGTTCAAACCCTTTGAACCGAGTGCAGGTCCCACTGGAGGGGATGGATTGGCAGCGCCACCTTTGATCTGGAGTTTAATAAACCCGGTAACTTCTTTTGCCATAATTAAGTATTATTCTTTAGTTACTTGTGTAAAGTTTAGTTCGAGCAGAGTCTTTCTGCCAAAGATCATAACCATCACTTTGAGTTTGCTTCTGTCTTCAAGAATCTCTTCGACCGTTCCGTCAAAGCCGCTGAAAGGACCATCAGTAATCTTCACTGCCTCTCCGACAGCGTAATCTACTACAGTCTCCCCGTCGCTTACGGCAACTTCATCGTGCTCTCCGAGGATTCGTTTGACTTCCGAGTCGCGAAGCGGAATAGGAATCTTTTCTTCCTGGACTTTTCCTGAGCCGTGGCTCACGTCGCGTTTCTCAGTAAGAAAACCTGACATATGAGGCACCTCGTTACGGATGATATACTGAAGCTCGCCAGTAAGTTCCGCCTCTATAAGGACATAGCCGGGATAGAACAGACGCTCTGTGCAGATGCGTTTGCCATCTCGGATTTTGTACACTTTCTCTGTCGGAACAAGGACCTGCGAAACCAGATCCTGAAGGCCGCAACGTTCTATCTCCTTCTCAAGATACTCCTTGGCTTTCTTTTCCTTTCCGCCTGCTGCCCTGAGTACATACCATTTTTTTGTGCTTTCGCCCATAATTACAGTGTGTAAATCAAAGTCATCAGGTTCTGGAAAGCATAATCCATAGCGAAGATGACGACAGCAAAAATGACAGATGCAACCATCACAAGTATGGCTGAACTCTGCAGTTTGCTCCACGTAGGCCAAGATACCTTCTTGGTCAACTCCGTGTAGGACTCTTTAAGATAGTTTATGAACTTTCTCATCTTTACCTTTAATGGACATTGCAGTTTGGAAGCGGTCTGCAGTGTCTGTTAAACATTACCAAATCGTAACCTTTGATATTTGCAGGGGAAGCAGGATTCGAACCCACATCGACGGTTTTGGAGACCGCTGAACTACCCTTGTTCTATTCCCCTAAAAAAGTGGGTGTCGTTTGAATTTGGCACCCACTATATTGATCTTGTATTATTCAAGAATCTTGGTTACCTGTCCAGCACCTACTGTACGTCCACCCTCGCGGATTGCGAAACGGAGACCTTCGTTGAGTGCTACCGGATAGATGAGATCAACAGTGATTGTAACGTTGTCTCCCGGCATAACCATCTCTACACCCTCTGGAAGAGTAATCTCTCCGGTGATGTCAAGAGTACGGATGAAGAACTGAGGACGATAGTGGTTGTGGAATGGAGTATGACGACCACCTTCATCTTTCTTCAATACGTAA
>JBJEBO010000015.1:0-5158 GCA_051870155.1 Candidatus Cryptobacteroides sp. | reverse complement strand
TCGACTACGCACTTCGTGCTTCGCTCGATATGACAGACTTTTTAGTCACCCTCTTGTTATGAGTTAGGTTGAGATTTCGATTGTTATGGGGCTATTCAGCAGCTATGTCTTGGACACAGCGGACAGAATAACCTTGGTATGAGTAACCATCGGATGTATATACATAAGGATTGCTTTGATATGAAAACGATTTAAGTTCCGTGCAATTATCATCCGTGCAGAATGCCGTAAAATAATTATATAAGTAACCTGATGATATATCTGATGCCCAATAATAGCCATTAAGAGACTCTGTACCAAATCTACACATCCAGTTATTATTAACTGTTTCAGTATTAGTGAAATTCTCCATCGTCTGAACGCTTAAGTCTCCAGATATGCAGAATTCCAATGATGCTCCGGTACTATAATCACGTGTTTCCCATACAGCCGCCTTGCCTGTTGTAGTTTTGCCTTCAAAACTTGCAATACCGTGCAAATTGTCTTTTAGACTCAAATCAGAATATTTTGAAAATAATTCATTAAGGGCAGTCCATTCTGCTCTTGTAGGTAGTCTCCACCCATCTGGACAAGGATTTCCCATACCTAAATACGGAGTGTCATCTTCCGTTGGCCAAGCAAAGTCAACTGTTATATTGTTGTTCCTGAACCAGTTTCCATTCGAATAATAATATGTGTTGGCATCGACAGCAGTTATTTTCCCTTCAGCATCAAAGGAAGATTCTGCAAATTTCACATTGTTATCTTCAAAGTATGGATATTGCCCATCTTTACGTCCCCATTGATAATACTTTCCAAAAGGATGATCAAGGTCGAAGCCTAAGTTGCAAGGATACCACCGGACTCCAGCCATTTCTACATAGTCACCTGTCCAATTTCCTATGACAACATTGCCTCTTCCTTCTGTCTGCGCTATAGTTAAAAGGGAAAGCTCTTTCAATTCACCATATAAAGAGGCTCTTACATTTATTGAACCTCTAATTTCCTCTGTGGTTGAGTGATTTTCCTTATGGATGACTTTGCATTTTATCACATTCCAGCCCTCATCGTCGATGTATGACGATCCATAAACCTCATTAATACTGATTATATTTGGAAGTTCCTCACTGCTAAAGCTAAATGAAACGCTATTTCCCGCATTAGTCCTGACATAGAATTCAGTCACTCCAGCAGTTCTCGGAAGATCCAATACATTATCTTCCAAAGGCTCGCCACCTGGCTCTTTAAGAAGTTGATAAGAATATTCGCTGTAAAACATATCTTTCATCGAAACAGTCAAAGTCGAAAGTTTGTTTTTCTCGAATTTTATGCCGTTTGAATTCGCTTTGATAGTTCTTGAAAGGCATCCTGATTCATTGTAAAGGCTGATTGTAAGAGGCTCTCCTTCTGCAATTTCAATTGGCTTAGTGCAAAACCACAGGTCAAATTGTCCATCAACAACTTGACCAAGGGGGACGGTAGATTTTACACCATCATCTTTAGAACCAGATGAATCGTAGTTCAATATGACATAATTCAAATTCGCTTTATCGTCACCTCCGAACTCCTTTCCTAAAACATTTATATAATATATTCCGGACATAGTACATCCTTCAGGACTTGTTATGACTGCCTTGGTAATATTTGTCATTTCATTCGGTATATTTGTTACAGTTATTTTACCGTGGGTGACAAGACGGTCAAATACCATAGGAATATCTTCTCCGTCTGTTATTTTAGAATTAATCCCATCATATTCTTTCTGCGATATTCCAAGCATTATATCCATATTAGGATCATAGCTCGTTGCAGTCGGATATTGTCCTTTGTTATCAGCAGTAGTGCCTACAGATACTCCCCAATCCCAAATACTAACATTCCCATATGCGAATAGTGCACTAAAAGGATATAAAGCGTGAAAACGATATTTACCAGATGTTGTCGGGAATGGGCAGGGTTCGGTCTCTGTTAATGCAAATTTCGCTGTTTTGCCTTCATCCGAAATTGCAGCCGGAGCAGAATATAAATAAGCATTCCCCCATACACGAGATGGAACATCCACTCCAGTATATGTGTCCTGTTCCAGTTCTGCGCTATTCGACAAAGCTACTATTATCTTATCACCGGATTCCCAAAGAATGCCATTAGAAACTGGATCATAATATGTTTTTGTCTCATCTCCAGATACAGGCTTCTCACTGGTAAAATACAGGGTTCTGTACTCTCCAGAATTAACTTTATCAGGAACGCTTATCTCGGTGCAGGCCGCTGACATCATCAGCACTGCAAGCATCAATATCTCTTTTTTCATAGTATCCAAATTTTAATATCTATTTATGACTATCCGTTTTATTAATATGAACCGTTGTCGAAGAAATCATATCCGTAGTCGGCACTATTGGGGTCTCCATCAACGACACCATCAGTTGATTTAAAACCAAATGTATTTCCACTTTGGCAAAGCACGTTTTCCAGACTAAGATCTATTGTCTCGACAGCCGGAGCAATGTAATTTTTTGAATCTATTTTGTCTTTCATAGTCTATTGATTTTTTGTTGCAGTCAAATTTATATATAAAAAGATGTCCCTCCTTTTGATTGAGGAACATCAATTTTAATTTTAAGAACAAATGTGGCTTTCTGAATGCTTATAAGCCGTTTCTGAACTGCAACGGAGTGCACCCGACTGTCTTTTTGAAAATCGTGCTGAAATATGCCTGGTCGTTGAAACCGCATTTCTGGGCAATCTCCCAAATCGGAAGGGAAGTCTCGCCAAGCAGCTGTTTTGCCTTGGAAATCCTGATGGCGAGGATGAAGTCTGTGGTGGTGCATCCTGCTGCAACTTTGACTTTCCTATTAAGATGCGCCCTGGAGATACACATCTTCGATGCCACAAGGTCATAGTCCAGATTTCCGGATTCTATGACCTCCTTTACAATCTCGGTCAGGCGGAGGAGGAACTCGTTGTCAGCAATGGAAATCTTCTCCTGACCGTTGTCCGGATTATTTCCCGACTCAGAATCGGTAGAAGCATCGGCAGGGGGGGCATCGGAAGAAATTGCCTCAAGCGAGGTTATTCTCTCCATTGCCTTGTTCAAAGACTGCCTTGTGGCGCGCATCTTCCTAGATAAGAGGAATAGAAACAAACCAAGAAGTATCAGAATCGGGATAACAGCTGCAAAAGTCCACCTCAGGGCTTTTTTATGACGATCCATTTTCTGTTGCAGGATGTCGTTGCCATAGATGGCATTCCATTCGTTCAGCCCATCGTGCATACCTATATCATACAACGAATCCCTGAGATGACCATATATCATCATCTCCTGAGCGGAGCGCGTCGGATCTGAATGCATCAGAGCCTTTCCCAAGCCGAGTCTGGAATGTATTTCGTTATATATGTCGCCACGGGAAGAAAATACATCGAGGGCTGCAGTGTAGTAGGAGGCGGCTTCTTCTTCCTCGCCTTTGTGCAGGCAGACATCTCCCAAAAGATTGCTGCTTATTGCCCAGGAATGTACATTCCCCACATTTTCAAGAATTGGAAGAGCCTCACGCAAAGCCTTTTCCGCTTCGTCGTAGCGCTCAAGCGCTATCATCGCCCCTGCCATCTGCGCAAGCCTTGTCGCTGCCTTTCCCTCCATTCCCATAGCCTTGTTGATATCATAAGCCCTTCTTGAATATTCAAGACTTTTTTCTTCCTGCCCCATACTGTGGTAAATTTCCGCTGCCATTCCGCATCGGACTGACAGTTTCAACGAATCGCCTTCCTGCTCGCAGAGACGGATTGCCTCAAGAATATATTTCTCGCCCTCCTCCGGCTGGCGCGAGGCAAGGCAGATGCCGGCAAGGGTATTGAGGGAGTATGAAATGCGCGAGATGTCATCGATACTTCGACCAATCTCCAATGTCCTCTTTGCGTGACGGAGGGCTTCGGGATAATCGGACCTTCTGAAATAAAGGATTGATATGATATTGCAACAGTCGGCTTCGAGAGGCTTGTCTTCAAGTTTAATGGCAAGTTCCAGAGCCTTAGAAGAATATGACATTGATTTCTCAAAATCCTGGGCTTCGAAATACCATTCTCCTGCCCAATACCAGGTCAGGGCTTTTATCTGGTCAGAGGTGCATCCCTCATTGAGCTGTATTTCCGGGTCGGTGAAACCGTCTTTATTGAGAATCTCGAAAAACTGGTTCGCGGTAGAGAGGGCCGCACGGGAGTTTTGGCTGTCAAAAGCAGTAATAAGTGAATCTACTGACATTGCAATAGATTGAGCCTGATTCTCGCCATTGGCGTGGCAAACATTAAGAAATAATATTAGAAAAATAGTTGTCAGGCAGAATCTCATTTGCAAAATCTTTATTTCCATTTTTCAAAAATACGAATTTTTATAAAAATCTCCGCATCATCCTTGAATTTCTTTTCTACTTATATGATTATTTACTAACTTGCAAACAATATGAAAAAAGGAATGAAAAAGATTATTCTTATGCTTGCAGCCGCAGTGGCTGCCTTTTCGTGTACGGGTGGACAGGAACCTGTTCTGCCGGAGGACAATTGGAACGAGGGTGTTCATGAAGCCTTGTGCAATATGATTGTGAACAGCGGTGTGAAGTCGGAGAATTATAATCCTGAAGTTCGCCCCTATGCTGTCTTCGATTTCGACAACACGACGATAATGAACGATATATCAATGACTTTGATGATATATCAAATCGAGAATCTCAGATATGCCTTTCCTCCTGAAAAAGCTTTTGACTGCTTCACCGCCTGGCTGCCGGACCTCGACAAGGTGATGGACGGTCCGCAGATGAGCGCATCCCAGATGGGGGAGGAGCTCTCTTGTGACTATGCCGCGCTGAGGAAGATGCTTGACGAGGGCAAGACATTGGATGACATTCATCAAACTGAAGAATATCTCGATTTTAGGGCAAAAATGATGGCTCTCAATGACGGAGTCGAGAATAGTTTCGATTATGGCACCTGGTGTCTTTGGCAGCCTTCGCTGTTCACCGGGATGAGCTATGACGAGCTTACAGCATTCACGAAGGAGTCTGTGGATTATTGGCTTTCCCAGAATAGAATCTGGTCTGAAACATGGATGAGTCCTGACGGGAAGGTATCTTCAGAGGTCCTCAAAGGTCTGGCTCTTCCTGTGGAAAGTCTCCATTTATATAAGGCG
>JBJEBO010000014.1:0-5158 GCA_051870155.1 Candidatus Cryptobacteroides sp. | reverse complement strand
TGATTTCAAAGGCTCAACTTAGCAGCCTTACGGCCCTCCTGAGAAGAACCGTGTGGCGGTTTGTGTTGTGAAATAGTATATGGCATAATTGTTGAAGGAAATTATTAGTGGTTTTTAATTAGAACTCATAAAAATTAGATATTATGATTACAGAAAAATTACAAAATGCCTTCAACGACCAGATTACCGCAGAACTCTGGTCCTCAAACCTTTATCTTGAAATGTCTTTCTTCTTGAAGAAAGAAGGATGGGATGGATTCGCACACTGGCTTGCAAAACAGTCAGAGGAAGAAAAGGAGCACGCCTGCGCTCTTGCTGACTATCTTATCAAACGTGGCGGAGAAGCAAAAGTCTCTAAGATTGACGAAGTTCCGCAGGGTTGGGGAAGCGTTCTTGAGGTATTCGAACATATATATAATCACGAATGTCACGTATCAGAACTCATCGACAAACTCGTGGATGTGGCTTCAGCTGAAAAAGACAAGGCAACACAGGATTTCCTTTGGGGATTCGTTAGAGAGCAGGTTGAAGAAGAGGCAACTGCTTCAGGTATTGTAGAAAAAATGAAAAAAGCAGGCGACCAGGGTATGTTCTACCTCGACGGCCAGCTCGGACAGAGGTAAAAGTTGAAGCACACCGATGTAAGTTGATTAAAGAGAGGAGCACAATGAGGCTCCTCTTTTTTTTGTCAATGGGTGATTTTTTTGTAACTTGGCTCGCTAAATTTGGAAATTGATGAATGAAATAAATATAAATATAAAATCAGAGGAAAAAAGTCGGGTTCTATACAGAAAATCCTGTAGCGAATGTGCGGAACTTTTGAAGGGCTATGGTGCAAAATTCATCATTTGTGACAGAAATGTATATGACAGCATCGGTAAACACGTAGCCAACTCTTTCAGAGAGCAGAAATTGGAGGGATGGAACGATGAAAACATATATCTCATTGACGCCACCGAAAAGAACAAGAACATTGAAACAGTCTTAAAGATATGCAGTTGGTTGTTGGAAAAGAACGCGGACAGAAATGCAATTCTGATTGGAATTGGAGGGGGAATAACAACCGATATGACAGGATTTGCGGCATCCATATATAAAAGAGGTATAAAATTAGGTTTCATTCCGACGACCTTGCTTGCCCAAGTGGATGCTGCAATCGGAGGGAAAAATGGTGTAAACTTCGAAGACTATAAGAATATTTTAGGAGTGACACGCCAACCTGAATTTACGCTGATTTGTTCCGACAGCATCAACACACTGAGCTATAGAGACTTCCTTTCCGGAGCAGCAGAAATGTTGAAAAGTTTTATAATAAGGGACGAGGGGAATTATGACAAGTGCGTGAATATTTTGTCACAGATTGTCCAAGCCGAAGACAAGGCTGAAGCGACAAGGATGCTCAAGGATGAATTGGCTGAGATGATATATGAGGCAGCAAAAGTGAAGGCTGCTATTGTCGAAAAGGATCCTTTCGAGAAGGATGAGAGAAGGAAATTGAATCTCGGCCACACATTCGCACACGCAATCGAACATTTTGCCAGGATTGACGGACTGGATATCACACACGGAGAGGCCGTGTCTATGGGCATCGTGCTTGCAGCTAAATTGTCAGAGTTGACAGGATGCTCTGCAACTGACAAAGGTGACAGTTTGTCAGCAAAAATAAAAAAGGATTTTGAGTCCTGCGGATTGCCGGTTGACTGTCCGTTCAATGCTGAAAAATTATCGGACGCAATAGGAAAGGATAAAAAGGCAGTCGGGAACGAAGTGAATTTCGTCTTAATCAGAAAAATTGGAGAACTTGAAATCAAAAGGCTCAAGCCGGAAAGCATAAAAATAATTGACAAATAATCGAATATGATTTGTACATCCATCATAAACAAGGATTTTGAGGTAATAATAAATGCTTTGGAGAAATGTGAAATGGCTGAAATCCGTCTGGACAAATGCCATCTTTCACCTGAAGAAATAGGTATATGCTTTTCTTCTGATGTTCCTCTTATTGCGACTTGCCGAATAGCGGAATTGGCTGCCGATGAAATGGTTATGGCAGATATCCCACAAGAAAAGAGAATGTCGAAGGCTGCAGCGATGGCGGAAGCGGTTCTGCTCCGTGCTATTGAGGGAGGAGCGAAATATGTGGACTTGGAGATAGAGGCTCCTAAAGCGATGGTAAAGCGGATTGCAAAGGCCGCTCGTGAGAACGGGAGCATAATGATAAGGTCATTTCACGATTTCAATGGTACTGATTCTTTGGAGGCGCTGAAGGCAATTGTGGAAAAATGTATATATCACGATGCTGAAATAGTCAAGATAGCCACCACTGCAGAGTCAGAAAAGGACACCGCCAAGATTACATCTCTTTATGACTGGGCGGCAGGCGGCCCTGTTTTTCTGAAAGGGAATGGAATCAGACTCTCCCCTGCCCGACTTGTAGCCTTTTGTATGGGAGAAGCCGGACGGGAATCAAGACTGGACTGTCTCAAGAGAGGGGCACCGTTCACTTACGCGAGCCTCAGTGAAAATGAAGCTGCCGCACCAGGTCAATGGACTGCAGATTTGATGCGCAAGAGGCTTTATGGGGATTTTCGATTCTGCAACGCAACCATAGCCATTCCTTGCTCAAAAAGTTTTGCCCAAAGGGCGATAATCGCTGCGGCAATAGCCGAAGGCACTTCGCATCTTTCCGGATATGAACCTTGCGGGGACAATGAGTCCGCAATCGCCGTTGCCGAAGCTCTCGGAGCTAAAGTAGAAAGGAATGGGAAAGAATTGTCAATCACTGGAATAGCAGCCCATTCCGGAAGTTTGGAATTGGATAAGAATGACGAGGGAGTCTCCCTCCTGCATACCGGAGAATCAGGATTGCTTACCAGAATGATGATTCCTCTCGCCGCGGAATTGTGCAGAGGAAAAGTATTGATAAGCGGAGAAAAGACATTGCTAAACAGACCTTTACGCGGCGCGAAGGAAATAATGGAAGCAGTTGGGGCATCGATTGTTCCGGCTGGAGATACAGAAAGCACGGAGATAAAGATACCGGCATATATTGAAGGACCGCTCGCAGGAGGAAGGGCTGAAATCACAGGTAAACACGGTTCTCAGTTGATATCCGGACTGCTTATGGCACTGCCTTTCAACGCAAAGAATTCGTCGTTGATTGTCCGTGACCCCAAAAGCATACCTTATATGTTCATCACATTGGAGGTCTTGAAAAAATTCGGAATCAGAATCAACAATGAAATGCTTGGTGGAAGAGATTTTATTGAGTCCGATGGAGATTGGGCTCTTTGCAGCGAGATGGTGTTCAAAATAAAGGGCGGTCAGCATTTCAAGGCGGCAGATCTGAGCCTTGAGGCAGACTGGAGCGCTGCGGCGAATTTCCTTGTAGCTGGAGCCGTATTCGGGAAAGTGGTCCTGAGAGGTCTGGACACGACATCACTTCAGGCGGATCTTTCAATTTTGGACATCCTTATGGATGCCGGAGCTTCATTGTCACAAATGGACGGAGACACCGGGGACATCTGTGTTCAAAGAGCACCGTTGGAGGCTGTGACAGAAGACCTTTCCAATTGCCCGGACCTCTTCCCCATCGTAGCAGTTCTTGCGACCTTCTGTGAAGGGACGAGCAAATTGGATGGAGTTGAAAGACTTTCGACAAAAGAGAGCGACCGCGGAAAGGCAATTATTGAAATGTTGTGCCAGATGGGTGTAAAGGCATCCATCGAAGGGAACACGATGACAATAAAAGGAGAATCCCTTCAGTCAAGGCTGTTAAACGGCAGGCTGTTGAAAGGAGGAAGGTATTCATCTCATCACGACCACAGGATGGTGATGGCGCTGAAAGTGGCTTCACTTGGCGCGGACTCCCCTATCGAGCCTGACGATACAGAATGTGTAGCAAAATCGTTCCCGTCTTTCGGAGAATTGTTTGAGACATTGAGATAAATCCATTAATCATTTGGATATGAATACATTCGGAAAGAATTTCAGAGTAAGTATCTTCGGGGAATCGCACGGCAAAGGCATAGGTGTGGTTTTGGATGGTGTTCCGGCAGGAATAAGTCTTTGCGAAGAGGACTTCAGGCAAGATATATTGAGGCGGAAAAGCGGGAAAAAAGGAACTACCCCACGAATAGAGGCAGATGAGCCGCAAATCCTCAGCGGAGTGTTCAACGGGCACACTACCGGGGCACCGCTCTGCGTGACTTTTGCCAATTCGAACACCCATTCTTCCGATTATGAGTTGTTCAAGCACACTCCGAGACCTGGGCACGCTGATTATGTGGCGTCAGTGAAATGGAATGGTTATAATGATCCAAGAGGTGGAGGTCATTTCTCAGGCAGGCTCACTTTACCGATTGTAGCGGCAGGAACCGTGGCGAAAAAAATTGCCGGAGCATTTCTGGGGGATGTCAGATTCGGAGCGGGAATCATAGAACTTGGTGGAATTGGAGCAGAGGAGAAGGACAAATGGGATGGAGCAGTGGAACAAGTTGTGCGTGAAGGGGATTCATTAGGTGCCATTGTGGAATGCAGGGTGAACGGCTTGCCTGTCGGACTCGGAGAACCGTTTTGGGATTCTGTTGAGTCGGTCGTTGCTCACGCAGTTTTTGCCATTCCGGGAGTCCGGGGTATCGAATTCGGAGATGGATTTGCTGCGGCGAGGATGAAGGGTTCAGAGCATAATGATGCTTTCGGGTCTGACGGAGTTCCTCAGAAGAATGGAGCAGGTGGAGTGAACGGAGGAATTACAAACGGGGCGGAACTCGTTTTCAGGGTGGCTTTCAAGCCTACATCAAGCATTCGCAAGGCTCAAAAGACCCACAATTTCGAAACAGGAGAAATGGAGGAATTATGTGTTCCTGGGCGTCACGATGCGTGTTTCGCCTTGAGAGCACCTGTCGTTGTGGAGGCTGTTACGGCCATTACAATAGCTGACTTTGCATATAATTTCAGTTTTTCTCAAAAAAAAGTTGATTTTTAGGACAATTTGCAATACCTTTGCAATCCTTAACAAGTCTGCCCCTGTTTCGGCTGCGACAAAATCAAGGCAAACAGAAAGATGCCCGGATGGCGGAATCGGTAGACGCGTTGGTCTCAAACACCAATGTCCGAAAGGATGTGCCGGTTCGACCCCGGCTCCGGGTACTAGAAT
>JBJEBO010000013.1:0-5194 GCA_051870155.1 Candidatus Cryptobacteroides sp. | reverse complement strand
TAAGTCTTTCAACATCAGGGGTATCGTCAGCATCAACGGAGCTTCTCCCCTCATTCTCATAGACAACACCGAAGGTGACATAAATTCGCTCAATCCGGAGGACATTGAAAGCATCTCTGTCCTTAAAGATGCCGCTTCGGCAGCCATTTATGGTGCACGTGCCGCAGGCGGAGTCATCCTCATCACCACCAAGCATCCGAAAAACAACCAGCGTTTCTCTCTCGACTACAGTTGCAACATAGGTTTTGAACGGAGTATCTCCCATCCTGTGCAGGCTTCACTTGACGACTACATCGCCGCATATCAGGAAGCCGGCTTCAGCAGTATGTACTGGGCTGGAAACGGTCAGATAACCAGGTGGCAGGAACTGCTCGGGATGTACAGGCAGGGAACCCTTGACAATGTTTATGACAACGGAATCTTCAAGGATGAGGACGGGGCTGTCTATTATCTTAAAGAAAGTGATGTTCTCGGAAATTCCCTTGAGACAGGTGTGCTGAATAATCACAATATTTCGGTTTCTGGAGGCAGTGACCGCGTAAGATATAGGATTTCAGGGAATTATAGCCACGAAAACGGCCCGATGGCAAGTTCGAAGGACGCTTTCTCAAGGACTTCCTTCAATGCCTTTGTTTCCGCTGACGTCACCGATTGGTTCACCCAGGAAGCCACGGTGTTTTACACAAGTCAGACCCGAAGCGAAATCGTAACAACCTTCCGTTCCCCTTATACTGTCAAGCTGATAAGCTGGTATCCGGAGGGATATATGCCAAAGGAAATCATCGGCACCGACCAGGATATTCCAATCGACTCTCCGCTCAATGCCTGCCTCTTCCAACCGGCATCTACAGCAAGCACCAGCACTCCGCGAATTGTCCTCAAATCCATTTTTCGCCCGCTCAAAGGCTGGTCCATCAATGCGGAATACACCTTCCAGCAAAAAGATTACACTTTCAAATCATACACTGGACAGCAGACGGTGGCTGACCCAAAACTTGCCGTGCGCACTTTCCCTGCTGACGGACAGGACCAGTATATTTACAATACTTCCAAGGACCGTTATAATGCTCTCAACCTCTACACGAATTACGATTTGAAAGCCGGGGACCACAGTTTCGGGGCTATGCTCGGATTCAACTGCGAGAGCGACAGCTTCTCTTATCTGAAGAACAGTGTTCTGGGACAAGCCGTCAGCACCGTACCTTCCCTTCAGGGCGGTACCGGAACCAAGACTATGACAGAGGGCATCACAGAATATAGCATTATGGGCTTTTTCGGGCGCCTGTCCTATAATTATAAAGGACGTTATCTCATTGAGATGAACGCAAGATATGACGGGTCGAGCAAATTCCCGAAGGGTAATAGATATGGCTTCTTTCCTTCAGTGTCAGCCGGTTGGAGGCTGAGTGACGAACCTTTTATGAGATGGATTCGCCCTGTCGTCAATAATCTCAAGATTCGTGCATCCTATGGCTCTATAGGCAACCAGAATATCGCCCCTTACGGATTTATAGCCGGTATGGGAATCAATGAAAGCAATGTCTGGCTGGACAAGGGCTCGCTGGTGAATGTCATTACAACACCGGGTCTAATCAGGGCGAATTACACTTGGGAGACCGTACGTACCTTCGATATAGGTGTGGATTTCAATGCTTTCAAGGATCGTCTTTCCATCGTTTTCGACTGGTATCGCCGCAATACCGTGGGAATGCTCGGTGACGGAGTGGAACTCCCTTCCACCGTGGGAGCTTCGGCACCTTTGCAGAATGTGTCCGATATGAAAACCGATGGATGGGAACTTGCTATCGGCTGGAGAGATCGTGCGGGAGACTTTGATTATCATATCGGTTTCAATCTGTATGACCACAGGTCTTGGATAACCAAGTATAACAATATCAGCAACAACCTCAATTACTACTATGTCGGAAAGGAGCTTGGGGAAATCTGGGGTTTCCTGACCGACGGATATTATGGCATTGACGATTTCGATGCCGAGAAAGCCAAAACCGGCGTATGGGTTCTCAAAGAAGGAGTTACCTCCATTGACGGATATACGGTAAAACCGGGTGATGTGAAATTCATCGACCTTGATGACAACGGAAAGATTAATTCCGGAAGCAACACCCTCGATGATCCCGGAGACCGCAGGGTTATCGGCAATTCAACTCCTCGATTTGAGTTCGGCGCCAATCTTGGAGTCGCCTGGAAGGGACTGGACCTCAATATTATGCTCCAGGGAGTAGGGAAACGGGACTATGTTCTCCCGACAGAGGCCCTCTTCCCATTCGGGGCGGCAGACAGAATCGAATATCAATTCTCTACCGTTTATAGCAACCAGACCGATTATTGGACGGCAAAGAGTTATGATCCTGAGAGCCCTGATTATATGGTCCCGGTCAATCCGGACGCCAAACTGCCTCGAATTTATGGACAATTGGAAAATGCGGTTTCCAACAGGCGCACGAGCGACAAATATATCCAGAGTGCTTCCTACCTTCGCATCAAGAATGTCACTCTGAGCTATTCATTTCCTCACAGGCTTCTTGCACGAACCAAGGTCCTTGACGGAATCAGACTTTATGGAAGTGTGGAGAATCTTGCAACATTCTCGACTCTCCCGAAAGGCTATGACCCGGAATCTCTCCGTTGGTCCTATCCTTTCTATCGCACCTGGTCCTTCGGCCTTCAAATCAGTTTTTAATGATTCACTGAACCAATAATGTCATCTCGACCACTGATTCAATAATGTCATCTCGACCAAGCGAAGCGCGTGGAGAGATCTCCCGAAAGTCGCTAAAAAATTGATTCGTAGATGATAAACCAGAAACTATTAAAAGAAATATAAATGACAATCTATAAAAAAATAATAATAGCTCTCGTATCGGTCGCCCTGCTCTGCTCCTGCGAAAAGGACTTCCTCGAAAAATATCCTTCCGGAACATTGGTGGAAAGCAACGCCTTCCTAACTTATGACAATTTCAAGTCATATATGTACCAATGCTACTCCCTTTTCACCGACAGCCGAATTTACACCAACTTCAGCGGAGGAAAGTACCATACCAATGGACAATATTTCAGCGACCATTACAGCGGAATTATGAGCGACCGGGAGGTCTGGAGGAATCCTTATGCGATGCAGACCGTTCCGGTTATCAACAGCAGTAACAACTGGGATTTCCGACCAATCCGCACTGTGAATATTATGCTCAGCCATCTCGACGACGGCAATCTTACCGATGAAGAGAAAAAACATTGGAAATCAGTTGGTTATTTCTTCCATTCCTGGTGGTATATGGAGCTCGTGGCACGATATGGCGACATCCCTTACATCACATCAGTCCTAAATGACGAGAGCCCTGAGGCATACGGCCCCCGCACCCCGAGAAAAGAAGTGGCTGACAGCATTATAGCCAGGCTTGAATATGCCATCGACAACATTGGTGACTGCTCTCGTGACGGAGACAATGCCCTCAATGCCAACGCCTGCCGCGCAGCCTTGAGCCGTTTCCTGCTCAGGGAGGGAACATTTGCAAAATATCACGGATTGGATGAGCCATACGAAACATATCTCCAAAAATGTGTGGCTGTTTCTGAAGAATTGATGGCCGAATATCCGGCCCTGTATATGGGTAACGGCAACGACCATTATCCTGCCGCAGGTTGGGACAATGAGGAAACTACCGAGAGCCTTAAAGGCGTACCTGGCATAATAATGTATAAGGAATATGTAGAGGGAATCCTTATGCACAGATTCAGCGACTTCGTCCACGTCGCAGCTCACACCACGGATGCTCCGCAGTCCACTATCGACCTCTTCCTGATGAAGAACGGCAGACCAATATCCAATGCGGAATCCGGCTACAAGGGTGGTGAGGGCAAGGACCTATGGGACGTGTTCGAAGACCGTGACCCTCGCCTTCCGATTTGCTTCCAGCCGCCTGTGCAGGCAAAAATCGCCAAATTTGACAATCCGGATTATGTGACCACCTTCCCGCAGTGGACATTCTGGAGCGTAGGAGAGAGCCTGAACGGCAAAGGAAATTACACGATTACCGAGGCTGATTCAATCAAATTCCGCAGATATATAGACTATTTCGGTCCGAATACCAAATGCTATGACGGCGGCGGCGATGTCACCCTAGGAAGCAAGCGCGTCCCGGGGCACAACCATACCAATTCTATGCAGCACTCGGCACCGAATATCACCAAATACAGCCAGACCGACAACTATATGCGTTGTTTAACAGGCTATTATTTCTGGAAACATTACACATCCTGGGAAAAAGGTCTCAATAAAGATTATCAGACCAGCGACAAGCCAATTTTCACCATCTCCGAAGTTCTTCTGAACTATGCCGAAGCAATGTTTGAACTCGGAAGATTCGATCAGACAGCTGCCGACAAGAGCATAAATCTTCTCAGGAGGCGCAGCGAAGTGGCGGATATGGTGGTCTCTCAGATTGATGCGGATTGGGATCCGGACCGCGACAAAGGTACGGCTCTCTGGACTCAGGGCTATGATGCCAAGACCAATTATGAGGTGGCACCGGTCCTTTGGGAGATACGTCGCGAAAGGCTTATAGAATTGATGGGCAGGGGATTCTCCTTCTACGATGTATGTCGTTGGCACAAGGCTCCTTATTTTGTGAACAGACAACAGTGCGGAGCCTGGGTGAGGGCAAAGGGAATACCTTATGGCACAGGAGCCTACACTGGTCAGTTTGTTGACTATAAGCAGATCCGGAAAACCGGTCAGGCTGATGCAAACACTTCCGGAAGCGGCTGGATTTACACATTCCCGGGTCCATTGGCAAGTGGCAAGGGATGGCTCGACAAATATTATCTTGAGCAGGTGCCTCTTGACCAGATAGAATTGAATCCGAAACTTTCCCAGAATTACGGATATGAAGACTAACCGCCGGCCTCCATTCCCGCTCACCCAATGGACGGGAATGCTTCCAGGCATCCTCCTTATTGCTGTGTGCCTGTCATTCCAATGTCTCTTTTCTTCCTGTTCAGATTCTTCGGAACCATCCTATAATCATATCGCGATAGAAGAGACTGACACACCGGAACAGATTATTTGGAAGGCAGCCCACGTAGTGCCTTCCCGTCGTCAATTTGAGTGGCAGAGGCTCGAACTTACTGCTTTTGCCCATTTCGGGCTCAATACCTTTGCCGAAAAACAATGGGG
>JBJEBO010000012.1:0-22427 GCA_051870155.1 Candidatus Cryptobacteroides sp. | reverse complement strand
GCTATCGCTCACTCTCACGATGAAAATCATTTGATATCGCCCTTGGGCGAAAATATATCAAAGATTTTCATGTTCGGTTTCATATTTGGTTTTATGGTAATTACTCTTCTTCAGTCAACAGGTCGGTATAAAGAATGCCGTCGAGATGGTCGCACTCGTGCTGGAAAATTACAGCGGTGAATCCCTGGACATTTTCGGTCGTGTCCTTCAGTGTCTTAGGGGAAATGTAAGTGATGTCTATATCCCTGCTTCTCATCACCATACCTCTTCGTCCCGGCACGCTCAGGCATCCTTCGGGACCACATTCCGGCAGTCCTCTCTTTGCGGTGATTCTGATATTTGGATATACAATGAACGGTTCTCCCTCGATGTCGAATCGCTGAACGGCTACCACCCTTCTGGAAATACCTACCTGCGGACCTGCAATTCCCACTCCATCCTGCTCCGGAGAAGTCACGGTTGCAACCATTTTCTCCGCTAAACGACGATATTCTCCAGTTGCCACTATTTCAGGGGTGATCTCGGCAGTCTGTTTTCTCAGAAATAATGAATCTTCAGGATTATCTACAGTCAGAACCCTCATAAGTGGTCCTTCCTCATTTATCAATGTCTTTTCCGCAGCATCCCAACCTTTTGAGCAGGAAAGCAATGCAGCGCTTGTCGCCACGGCGGCACTCAGTCTCAACAATGTTTTATTTTCCATAATTATAACGTCAGTTCGACAAAAATACTTATATTTTCTGTATGGCCGATGGCTTTCGTAAATTTATGAGGGATTTGCATCCGGGCCTGATGGCAAACCCTCGTGAAATTCACCGGGCACGGCAATCCCTATTCTACACACCTGAGAGGGATTCCGGGTTCCCGATGAATTTCACGAGGGCTGTAATTGGCACCGCAACTGGAATATACTGCCTGACAGATTACCCCAAATAAACGAGAAGAGACCGACCTTTTAGGTCAGCCTCTTTATAAGTCGGGGTACTGTGACTCGAACACAGGACCCTCTGGTCCCAAACCAGATGCGCTAGCCAACTGCGCCACACCCCGAATATTTACCTCATCTTTCGAATTGGACTGCAAATATACGCATTTTTTATTATCCTCCAAAATTTTTTATCAAAATTTTCGTATCTTTGAACCCGCAACTCGGTTTTATTCAAACCCCGTATTGGTTTTAGTGATGATTCAGGCAAAAGGAATAACAAAGTCATTCGGTAATCTTTTAGTGCTTAAAGGCATTGATTTCAGGGTATCCAGATCGGAAGTAGTAGCAGTGATGGGAGCTTCAGGGGCAGGTAAATCCACCCTCCTGCATATCCTCGGCACACTTTCAACTCCGGATTCGGGAACCCTCACAATTGACGGGACTGATGTTCTCGGACTCGGTGGCAATGCACTTGCTTCATTCAGAAACAAGAATATAGGCTTTGTCTTCCAGTTCCATCACCTCCTTCCGGAATTCACCTCCCTTGAAAATGTGATGATTCCGGGAATGATAGCCGGTCGCCAGACAAAAGAATTGAAAGAAGCCGCTTTGGGACTGCTTGAGGATCTTGGTCTCTCGGAAAGAATCTCCCACAAGCCTTCAGAACTCTCCGGAGGAGAACAGCAAAGAGTTGCTATTGCAAGAGCCCTAATTAATAAACCTGCCGTTCTTTTTGCAGATGAGCCTTCAGGCAATCTCGACAGCCAAACCAAGGAAGACATCCATAAACTTTTCTTTGACCTCAGGGACAAATACGGTCAGACCACGGTCATCGTTACACACGACCCGTCATTGGGACAGATGTGCGACAGATGCCTCTATATGCGTGACGGTCAATTCGTTGAATATGAATAGCGACTATGGCAGTATTTCGCTTCAAGCAATTCGACGTAGTCAATGAGCGCTCAGCTATGAGGGTCAACACCGATGGTGTCTTGCTTGGCGCTTCGGTGACCCTTCTTCCATCCGACAGAAACATCCTCGATGTCGGTACGGGCACAGGCACCATAGCGCTTATGGTTGCACAGCGTCTCTCCCTACCGTTCCATATCACAGGGATAGACATAGATGAGGATTCTGCCACCGAGGCCGCCTTTAATTTTGCAAATTCTCCTTGGAAAGACTCGATGCAGGCGATTGCCGTCTCCCTGACGGATTATGACGCCGGTCCTTTCGACCTCATTGTCTCCAATCCTCCATATTTTGACAGCTCGCTTAAGGCTCCGGAACTGCGCCGCAGGAACGCCCGGCACACCGACACTCTTTCCTACCGTGAACTCATAGAATATTCTGCCACACATCTTGCTCCCGAAGGGCGTCTCAGTTTTATTCTCCCTTCAGAATTCCTTGTTCCCGCAAGGCGCCTTGCCTGCGGTTTCTCCCTTTATCCTTTCCGCATTCTGAGCATAAAAACGGTACCCCATAAGCCGGCATCCCGTGTTGTAATGGAATTCAGCAGGACAAAAACACTTGATATAAAGGAGGATAGCCTTGTAATACAACAAGAGGGAAGGTACACAGAAGCATACCGTTCCCTCACTGCCGACTTTTTAACTCTTAAATATTGAGATCCGTGCGCCTAGCGGGCCGGTCCCTTAGGTGGATGCAGTTTGTTGATTTGCTCCCTCCTGAATTTTTCTTCCACAACATACAGTTTAGCCACTTTCTCGGCTGGCAGAACCTGTTTGAATTTCTCGCAAAGTTCTTGTTCAAGTCCTTGTTTGCCGTCAAGAGCTTTCAGATATGCCGTGAGAAGTTCGTCCAATTCCTTTACGCTCTTTTGTTCTTCAATCGCTGTTTCAAGTGCCTTATAAGTTTTGACTACCTGTAAATGATATTTGTCTCTTGTCTCCCAACTTGCATTGTAAACCGGCCAGAATACCTGTGCCTCTTCCGGAGTCAGCGACAATTCCATTGTAAGGAAAGCGATTTTTTCGCTTCTCATCTTTTCTTTCCATCCATCGTCCTTTTTGCCCTGTGCATCGGCGAAGTTCCACGCTGATGCTGCAAATATCAGGACGGCTGACATCAGCGCTGTTGCAACATAATGTTTCATAAAATTCGTTATTAATAAGAATCCAATGATATACCTGTGTAAATTAGATAATTGACAATGTCCTCATCCGTAATTTCGCTCGATGTGGTGTCAATATCATCAATGTGATAGATGGACTCGGGGTCCGTGAGAGGAATCAGATCCGCGAAGGCGAAACTCTCTATGTCCGATTCATAGGAAGTAGTTTTTTCCAAAAGGGAGGCGCCAACGATTGCTATGAACGCAAACATCGCCGCCATAGCCGCATAAGGAGCGAGAGTTTTCATCAAACTCCGCTTCTGCTGCTTCCACGGTTCACTGCGGAACGACTCAAAATAGCCCTCAGGCGTGCCGAATGGCATCTGCCTGAGTTCCGGATGGTCTTTCAATATGTCATTTTCAAGTTCCATATATGTATTAGACACTAAAATTTCAAAAAGTTAAAATTTTTTCTCCAAATCTGTCTTTATTTTTATGTATGCGTGGTGATAGGAGGCTTTAAGTGAGCCTACACTGGTCTCCAGGATTCGCGATATCTCTTCATAACCGAGGTCATCGAAATAACGCAACATAAACACGGCTTTCTGTTTGTCAGGCAATTTCTGGATGGCTTTCCATAGCTCCCTCTGCAACTCGTTGCCGTTGAAATATGGGTCGTCTTCGATTTTGCGGACAAGATTGTCTTCAAGGGAACTCATAGACAAGAAAAACTGTATCTTTTTCTTTCTCAGGAAGTTGAGAGCTTCGTTTGTAGCTATTTTGTAGAGCCAGGTGATGAGTTTTGAATCTTCGCGAAAGCCGGGAAGTCCGTTCCAGACTTTGATGAATACCTCCTGGAGCAGGTCGTCAGCATCTTCGTGAGAGCATACGAAATGTCTCAGATGCCAGTACAGGCGTTCCTTGTAGTTCTTCACTATCAGATTGAAAGCCTGTTCTGTGGCACCGGAATTATATATAATCAATATTTCCCTGTCTCCAGCAGTCATTTGTGCAAAAATAACAATAATTTGAATTATCTTTGCGATTAATATGCCGTTACAGGCTTTATATTGACGAAAGAAATGAAGAACACAAGGAATTTTTGCATTATAGCCCATATCGACCACGGCAAAAGTACATTGGCAGACCGAATGCTTGAACTGACCAACACCCTCAGCAGCAGGGATATGGAGGCACAAGTGCTCGACTCGATGGATCTTGAGAGAGAAAAGGGAATCACCATCAAGAGTCACGCGATCCAGATGGACTATACATATAAAGGTGAAAAATATGTCTTGAACCTCATCGACACTCCGGGTCACGTTGACTTCTCATACGAGGTGTCAAGGGCAATCGCATCCTGCGAGGGTGCACTTCTTGTCGTTGATGCCACCCAGGGCATTCAGGCACAGACAATTTCCAATCTTTATCTTGCAATAGAACACGACCTTGAAATAATTCCTGTTCTGAACAAGATTGATATGGATTCGGCAATGGTTGATGTGGTCACAGACCAGGTGGTGGATCTCCTTGGCTGCAAACCGGAGGATGTCCTCTGTGCATCAGGCAAGACCGGAGAAGGTGTTCCTGCCATCCTTGACGCAATTGTGGAGCGCATCCCTGCACCTCAGGGCGATCCCGACGCACCGCTACAGGCACTTATTTTTGACTCAGTATTCAATTCATTCAGAGGAATTATCGCATATTTCAAAGTCAAGAACGGCTCCATCAAGACAGGTGATAAGGTCAAATTCTTCAACACAGGAAAAGAATATGAGGCAGACGAAGTGGGAGTACTCAAGATGAAACTTAATCCACGAAACGAAATCCCGTGCGGAAGTGTGGGATACATCATATCCGGCATCAAGACGGCGGCTGAAGTGAAGGTCGGAGATACAATTACTCATACTGATGCTCCGTGCAAGGAGGCGATTGCCGGATTCGAGGAGGTGAAGCCGATGTTGTTTGCTGGTATGTACCCTGTAGAGACCGACCAGTATGAGGAACTCCGCTCATCCCTTGAGAAATTCCAGCTCAATGATGCATCACTCGTATTTGAACCTGAGTCATCACTCGCCTTAGGCTTCGGCTTCCGCTGCGGCTTCCTCGGTCTCCTGCATCTGGAGATAGTCCAGGAAAGGCTTTTCAGGGAATTTGGAATGGATGTAATCACCACGGTTCCGAACGTTTCATATAAGGTTTACACCACGCAGGGGGAAGTGGTCGATGTCCATAACCCGTCAGGATTGCCGGCTCCAACGCTCATAGACCGCATCGAGGAGCCATATATCAGAGCTCAGGTCATCTCAAAGGCTGATTTCTATGGACCGATAATGAAATTGTGCCTTGACAAGAGGGGAGTGCTCATCAACCAACATTATCTCACGGCTGACCGTCTCGAACTCACTTACGAAATGCCTCTGTCTGAAATCGTCTTTGACTTCTATGACAAGCTCAAGTCCATTTCCAAAGGTTATGCTTCCTTCGACTACCACGTTACCGGTTTCAAGGAGGCTAAATTGGTCAAACTTGACATTCTTCTAAATGGAGAGCCTGCTGACGCACTTTCATCCCTGATACACGTCGATCACGCCTATGACTTTGGAAGGAAAATTTGCGAGAAACTTAAGGAACTCATTCCTCGCCAGCAGTTTGATATCGCAATTCAGGCTGCGATAGGAGCAAAGATCATAGCAAGGGAGACAGTGAAGGCTGTGAGGAAGGATGTGACTGCAAAATGTTACGGAGGTGATATCACCCGAAAGAAGAAACTCCTTGAAAAACAGAAGCAGGGAAAGAAGAGGATGCGTCAAATCGGTACGGTGGAAGTGCCGCAGAGCGCATTTATGGCCGTTCTCAAACTTGACTGATGCATTATGAAGACCGTTGCCATTCTCTTGTCCGTTTATAACAGGAGGGAAAAGACCCTTTCCTGCATAGAGGCTTGCTACCGCCAGTTCGAAGATTTCAAGGCGGAAGGGGAATACGGTTTCCGTATATATATGGTAGATGACGGATGCACTGACGATACGGCGCAATATGTTGCTGAGCGCTTTCCCGAGGTGGTGATTATCAAAGGCACCGGCAATTTGTTTTGGAACAGGGGAATGATTCTCGCCTGGAACACCGCTGCAAAGTACAATCCGGATTTCTATCTCTGGCTCAATGACGACACAGTCCTGAAAGAAGGCGCAATGGCTTCCCTTTTGGAAAATTCCGCCTTTCTGCGCCACAAGGCGATAGTTGTGGGCTCCACAGAAAGCGCAAATGGGGTTTTGTCATACGGAGGACGCACAAAGAAAGGAAAACTGAAAATCCCGGACCCAATGATTCCAATAGCCTGCGACATATTCAATGGAAACATCGTTCTTGTCCCGGATTCGGTATATAAGGTTTTGGGAACATTGGACCCGTTATATAGTCACGGTTTCGGGGATTATGACTATGGAATAAGGGCAAAGAGAGCAGGAATCGATTCTGTTATAGCCCCGGGGATTTGCGGACAATGCGACAGAAATCCCGGGATTCCCAAATGGAGGGACTCCAAATATTCATTAAGAGAGAGATACAAGGCCCTGACAAGTCCAAAAGGAAGACCTTTCAAGGAGCAATTCGTCTATGACAACAGGAACGGAGGTCTGCTCTGGGCTGTCTTCCATTTCTTCTCGCTCAATCTGAAAGTTCTGTTCCCGAAGAGGCGCAGACACGTATAAACCAAAAGCATCTTGAAATCACTTCAAGATGCTTTCAACCCTCTTCTTTAAGAGGTACATTTGCGGCGAATCAGATTTCACACCTAAGAAAATGGTGGAATCTGCGCCAAAGAGACGAATAAGATTCTTAACCGCTGCAAAGATGGCGCTCTTTCTTCGTCGAAAGGTTGTATGTAATGTTGTTTTAGTTGTTGTTTTAGCTGTTGTACGCAATATAATGAGGAAATTCAAACTTTTTGTGTCGGCAATGCGATTGAGGACATTGCCCCTTTCTCTCTCCGGAATCATTCTCGGAATCCTGCTTGCCGCATCGGATTTTCATATCGGCATTGCCGTTTCCATCCTCGTGGCGGCAACCACTGTTTTATTGCAGATCACATCCAATGTGTCCAATGAACTCGGGGATTATATAAGAGGTACCATCTCGGGTGACTCCCGCGATTCCGCCGCATCTCTTTCTTCCGGGGAACTCTCTGAAAAGGACCTCAAGGGGATGATTTATGTTTGTGTCGCCCTGACGGTGATTTGCGGACTTGCGATGATATGGTGTTCTTTCGGCACCCTTTTCTGTCTTGACGCCTTCGTCCTCATTCTTCTTGGCTTTTTTGCCATCAAAGCGGCAGTAAAATATACTCTCGGAAAGAATCCTTACGGTTACAGGGGACTCGGAGACCTCTATGTATTTGTCTTTTTCGGAATTGTCGCTGTTCTCGGCAGTTATTTTGTCTGCACCCATTCTTTCGGGTCGTTCAAACTGCTTCTTCCGGCATCCGCTATGGGTTTTTTCAGTATGGGAGTGCTGAATGTGAATAATATAAGGGATATGGAATCAGACCGCGCCACAAGGGTTACTGTTGCCTTGAAGCTTGGAGAAAAGCGTGCAAAGATTTATCATACCGTGCTGATAGTTTTGGGATGGGCTTGTATGACAATATATTGTCTCCTGAGAATCTTCGATATTTGGCATTATCTCTATGTTCTCACCTTGCCTCTTTTTGTATTTCATATTGTGGGAGTTTGGAAACATAGTGGAAAAGACCTCGACAAGCAACTCCCTGTCCTTGTGATTTCCTCTTTCCTTTTTGCCACTCTTGCCGGCCTCGGCTTCCTGGTTTATCTTTTCTGAAACCGATGTGACTATTTGTTCTTCAGGGATTTCACACCGATGAACATCCTGCATATGGACATCGTGAATGATTTGTGTCTGACTTTGCTGAATCCTGCTTCCGTCATCATTTCCATAAACCTTTCCGGTTTCGGAAACCTTATGACAGACTCGGGGAGGTATTCGTAGGCGCTTCTGTTGCCGGACACCATTCCTCCCACCACAGGCAGTACACCTTTGAAATATACTTTGTAAACATCTGACAGAAAGCGGTTTGAAGGAACCGACAATTCTAAGATTACAAGCTTTCCACCTGGCTTCAGCACTCTGAATATCTCCTTAAGGCATTTTTCCTTGTCCTCGAAATTCCGGATTCCGAAAGCGATTGTGACGCGGTCGAAGGTAGCGTCAGCATATTGGATGTCTGCACAGTCACCGCTCTCCAGAGTTATGATTTCACCCAATCCGGCATCTTCCACCTTTGTCCTTCCGATTTCCAGCATACCTTCGGAAATATCTATTCCGGTGATTCGGCTTCCGTCCGGACAATGTTTGGCGGTCTCTATGGCAAAATCCCCCGTACCACAGGCAATGTCGAGAATCTTGAGTGGAGTCTTGACATCAACGATTTGTTTTACAGCCCGTTTTCTCCAAGTCTTGTCGATATCCATCGAAAGTAGATGGTTTAATTTGTCGTATTCAGGGGCGATTGAATCGAAAAGTTTCTGTATTCCTTCTTTTTGGGGCATATATTATTCTTTATGGAACGGGATCATAGCCGCTTCCTCCCCAAGGGTGGCATCTCAGGAGACGGCGTACTGTGAGATATGTGCCTTTGAAAGGACCATATTTTCGGTAGGCTTCCAAGGCATATTGTGAACAGGTGGGAGTGAAACGGCAGGTAGGGGGTTTCAGTGGCGAGATGCACACCTGATAGAACCTTATAAGAAGGATGAACGGAAATGATACGACTTTTTTCAAAGCCGCTTTGAAAGCATCACTTTTCATAGGCGTTCACCTTTTTGATGATGGTCTCCATCAAAGGGGCAATTTCCTTAGTCCCGGGAGTTTCCTTGCTGTTCCAGATGAAAAGGATGTCGGTTCCGCAACCGTCTGTGAGAGTATATTTCAGATGTCTGAAATTTTCCCTTATCCTTCTTTTCATAAGGTTGCGCTTCACTGCCCTCTTGAACATCTTCTTCGGCACCGAGATAAGCATCCTGTTGTGATCCAGCCCGTTGCCTTTCAGAAAACAGTATCTCATACCGGGAACATTACCAAAATGTCCCCGGGCAAGGAGTTGTGAAATGTCATTCTTGCCGTGCAGCCTCTCCTCTTTGGAAAGGGTGTAGATTCCTGGCATTGCTATTTGTCGTTTTCGAGGAAGATTTCAAGTGCCTTCGCTACAGACGGAGCTTCAACGGTAGGAGCGGAAATGGCTATTTCAAGTCCGGCATCGTTCAAAGCCTTAACAACTGATTTACCGTAAGATACAATCTTGAGGTTGCCCTGGGCGAAATCCGGCCAATTCTCATAGATTGATTTAACGTCAGCAGGATTGTAGAGGACGAGGAGGTCGTATGATTTGATGTCCACCGCCTTGAGATCCTGAGCAACTGACCTGACGAAAATTGCACTCTTGTATTCAAGTCCGCTTTCTTCAAATGCCTTTGTTATGTCGTTTGAAGAAGAATCCGATGTGGTGATAAGGAATTTTTCGCCTTTGTGCTTTGTTCCAATGAGTCCGAGCACTGAAGATGTAGTGCCGTCGCCGAAGAAAATCTTGCGTTTGCGATATACAATGTGTTTCTGCAGATACATAGCCACAGCCTCAGTAGTGCAGAAATATTTCATAGTCTCAGGAATCTTCACACGAAGTTCCTCGCAGAGATGGAAAAAGGCGTCAATGGTTGAACGAGCTGAGAATACAATAGCTGTATAGTCTAAAATATTGATTCTCTGTGCTCTAAAGTCTCTTGATGGTATAGGTTCAATAAGGAAAAAGGGGACGAAGTCGATGTTGATGCCGTATTTTTCTGTCAACGCCTCATACGGACTGCCGGCTTTGGGTGCCTGTTGGGAAATAAGAATCTTTTTTACCATTGTCTATATTATAAAATTAGTGCCGATGCAATCACAAGACTTGTCGGCAAAATTTCCAGCCCGCAAAGATACAAAAATGCTTGGAAAAGATTGCAGGAGTTGGCAAAAATTTGGGTTTTACGGAGTAAAGAGAGGATGTAAAAGCCGAAAATCACTATTAAAACCACTATTGCCGACACTTCTTGATTTACTCCTGCAAGGGAGGTGATGCCTGCTGCGGCAAGGGCCAAAATAGTATAAATTATAAAGAATGTTCGTGATGAACAAAGACCTATCTTGTATGTATCCTTGTCGCATTTCCATCCCCTGAAGAGCCATTCGGCAATGAAACGGACTACGAGCATAGCTGCGAAAACTCCAACAGTGATTCCCAATCTTATCAATTCGCTGAATCCATCCATAAAATCCGGATCATAGAGACGGAAATTCCAACATAGAAGGCAGAAAGGAACCATCATTATGAGTGTGAGGATATTCCTGTCCCTTTTGAGTTTCATACTGAACTCAAGGTTTACGGCTTCTTTCCATCTGAGGATGCAACCAATCAACGATGGCAGCAAGTTGATGAATTTTTTTATGGACAAAAGGAATGAAATGGCGCAGATTACTATTATACTATCCGTCACCATCTTTTCGGCAGCAGCATTGTCGTTGAGGATAAACCCCTCCGTCTCAGGGACTTCTGAAAAGACTTCCCTTCGAACGAAAGCACTGTCCATCGGCAAAGTTGCCGGAGCGTCTTCAAAATATATAGTTTCTGCCATCGTATTTAATTCCCTCTGCGTGCCTTATAGCCCATCTCCTGCAATAGGGCTGTCACCTTGTCGCGGAAATCCCCCTGGATAGTGATTTCCCCGTCTTTTGCCGTACCGCCCACTCCGCACTTCACTTTCAATGTCTTGCCAAGGGCCGCAAGGTCTTCCGACGAGCCGACGAATCCGCTTACAAGGGTGACCTGCTTGCCCCCGCGGTTCCTCCTGTCGATGGTCACCACGAGACGCTGCTTCTCAGGGGGCAAAGTCTGTTCTTCCTCCTGGGTCTCTTCTTCATAATTATAATCGGGATTGGTCGAGAATACCACTCCAAGCCGTTTTTTCCAGTCGTTGTCAGCCATTGTCAGTATAAGTTTCGAGAGTTCGTTTTAAGTAATATCAACACGAAATATTTTGCAAATATAACTATTCTGTTTGTATATTTGCAGGTTAAGTTTCGAAACAGAAAGGAATATATATGGACAATAAGAGATTTACGCTATGGAACAGGATTACGGCCGCGGCAGTCTTTGCAGTGTCGCTTGTAACCTATCTTCTGACGATAGAGCCGACCGCATCTTTCTGGGATTGCGGTGAATTTATCGCCTCATCATACAAACTTGAAGTCGGTCACCCGCCAGGAAACCCTGTGTTCCAGCTCTTTGCAAGATTTTTTACAATTTTCACAGACAATATGCACGCCGCGATGGCAGTGAACGCGCTCAGCGCCTTCTGCTCCGCCCTCACGATATTTTTCCTTTATCTAACCGTGGTCTTCTTCGCAAAAAGGATTGTCCATCCCGGCGAAGACGGCAAGTATTCCCTTCCGCGTGCCATTGCAATCTTCGGTTCAGGTGCCGTAGGAGCCCTGATTTACTGCTTTTCAGACACATTCTGGTTCTCTGCAGTTGAGGCTGAGGTTTATGCGATGTCTTCCCTTTTCACAGCGATGGTCGTATGGGCTATGACAAAATGGTATGAACAGGCGGACACTCCTTATGCCAACCGCTGGATTGTCCTCATCTCCTTCCTGATGGGACTTTCAATCGGAGTGCATCTGCTCAACCTCCTTGCCATCCCTGCCCTCGTCTTCCTTTTCTACTATCGCAGACGCGAGGACGCCTCATTCTCTTTCTGGGAGGATGTCAAGATTTTCGCCATCTCCTGCGTTATAATAGCCGTAGTTCTTTGGGGTATAATTCCTTATCTTCCTAAGTTGGCGGCATACACCGATCTTCTTTTCGTAAATGTTTTTGGACTGCCGTTCAATTCCGGAGCCATCTTCCTGATGGTGGCGCTTCTCGCCCTCTGCTTCGCGGGGCTTTTCATCACCCTCAAAAAGGAAAAGGTCTTCCTCAATACGGCACTTCTCTGTCTGACTACCATAATAATAGGCTTCTCAGTCTTTTCTATAATTATCATCCGTTCATCAGTAAAGACGCCTACCAATGAGTATCAGCCTGACAATCCTTTCAC
Source organism: Candidatus Cryptobacteroides sp. (assembly GCA_051870155.1). Lineage (GTDB taxonomy): Bacteria > Bacteroidota > Bacteroidia > Bacteroidales > UBA932 > Cryptobacteroides. The sequence goes on along the minus strand of JBJEBO010000012.1, from coordinate 10,276 downwards.
CCTCGTCCGCTATCTCGGACGCGAGCAATATGGAAGCAATCCGCTGATCTATGGTCAGTATTTCGATGCCCCTTACGACATTGAAGTGCCTGAATATTGGACTCCGCTGAATGGAAAATATATTAAGACAGACGGTCAGGTGACTCCGAAATATCGTTCCGAGGGCAAGATGTTCTTTCCGAGGATGTGGAGCAACGCCGATCAGAAATATATCGATTTTTATGAGAGTTATATGACAAGCGGAGGCAAGAAGGTGCCTGGAGCAAAACGCAACAAGCCTACTTTCGGGGACAATATGCGCTTCTTCTTCGACTATCAACTCAATTGGATGTATTGGCGCTATTTTATGTGGAATTTTGCAGGTCGTCAGAATGATATACATAGCCCTGTGCCTGGAGATATGTTCGCAGGTAACTGGGAGAGCGGAATCGGTTTCCTGGATGAATTCCGGCTCGGAGACCAGTCCAATGCCCCTTCATACCTGAAAGACAACAAAGGAAAGAACCATTATTATATGCTTCCTCTGCTTCTCGGTCTGATAGGTCTCTTCTTCCAGTGTGCAAGGGACCGCAGGGGAGCCTGGGTGACATTCCTGCTTTTCTTTATGACCGGAATCGCCATTGTAGTGTATCTCAACCAGCCTCCTTATCAGGTCCGCGAAAGGGATTATGCCTATGCAGGTTCTTTCTATGCGTTTAGTATCTGGACGGGACTTGCCGTAGCTGCCCTTTGGACTTGGATTGAAAAGCTTATGGCCCGTGTTCCGAAAGGTGCTGTGGCCGCTTCAGGAGTCCTGTCCCTCCTTTGTCTCGGTGTGCCTGCACTTATGGCTTCCGAAAACTGGGACGACCACGACCGCAGCCACCGCTACACGGCCGTTGAAATTGCCAAGAACTATCTCAACTCCGTGGGTCCTAACGGAATACTTGTAACACACGGTGACAACGACACATTTCCACTCTGGTATGCGCAGGAGGTGGAGAATGTCCGCACCGATGTCAGGATTTGCAATACTTCTCTCCTTGGAACCGACTGGCATATCGACCAGATGAAATATGCCGTAAATGAGTCCGCTCCGCTTCCGCTGGGTGTTCCGCTTGAGCAATATCTCTATGGAACCAATGAATGGATTCCGATTTATGACACACGTGAACAGGTTATTCCTATTGATGTGGTGATGGCTGTGTTCCGTCACAAGGATGCAAAAATCCAGATGACAAGCGGAAGAGCCGTGGATTACATAATGTCACGCAAGATAAGCGTTCCTGTCAACAAGGAGAACGTCCTCAAATATGGCATTTTGTCAGAGGAATTTGCCGACAGGATTCCAGATGAAATCATCCTCAATATATCCAAGGACAAGGATTTCATAAGCAAGCCTGAGCTATTTATGCTCGACCTTTTGTCCAACTATCAGTGGGACAGGCCTATAAATATGCTCAGTATGGGCGGTGACATCAATATCGGTCTTAAGGAATATATGATGTATGAAGGCTTCTCGTTCAAGGTGGTGCCTATCCGCAACAAAATGCGTCTCTCTGATATCGGTCTTTCCGATCCGGAGGACCTCTATCGCAAGATGACATCGACATTCTGCTTCGATGCTCTCAAGCGCACGGACTATTATGTTGATTATCAGAATATGTACACATTCTGCGGAGTGATGTCCCACAGGCTTCTCTTCCTGAATGCAGCGCGTGAGATGGCGAAAGCCGATCGTGAAGACCGTGCCGTAGAACTTCTTGACTTTTGCCAGGAATGTGTCCCTGAGGAGAATTTCCCTCTTGAGATGTCTTATCTTGGTTTCAACAACGAAAACATCCTGCTCAATATGGTGGATCTGTATTTTATGCTTGAGGAGAAGGACAAGGCTATGGATCTCGCAGTCAGGATGAAAGAGTCGCTGATGGAAGCAGTGCACTTCTATATTGACTTTTATGAATATACAAGAAGTTATTTTGAAGAGACCGTACATCAGTTGTTCGTGCTCTCTGACATAATGAAACAGAATGGATTCGAGGATGAGGGAGAGGAAATTGTGACTTCTCTCAACACCCTTGTAGAGCAATATTCATAAATTATGGTGCTGGACTGGTTCGCACTCCCTGTCAACATTTTTGCCGCTATCCTTTGGGTAGTGGTGATTGTCCTCCTGTGGAACAGGAGGCACAGTTTGAGGATTGCGAAGTTCTTCCTGTCTCCTTTGGCTACGATTCTGTCAATTTCCCTTTTTGCTTCAGGCTGTCTTGTCCTCGGAATCTTATGTGACAGGAGTCTTGTCACGTCCTGGTGGTTTGTCGCAGAACTCTTCTTCCTGATGACAGTGCTTGCCTTCGTGCTTTTGCGCGGATTGCGGACTCCGTCGGGAAAGATTAGATATGGATTCATACTTAATCACCTGGGTCTTCTTATCGTGCTTATTTCCCTCTTTTTCGGGGCTCCTGACACGGACATCCTCAGGATGAGCTTGCGCAAGGGCGAGGTGGCAGAAATGGCTTGGAGGGAGGACGGTTCTCCCGAGGTTCTCGGATACAGGATAGGTTTGGAGTCATTCAGTACTGAATATTTTGAGAACGGCGTACCGGCTGTGTATGAGGCAGTTTTGGATATGGACGGAAAGAGAGTGAGCCTCAAGGTGAACAGTCCGGTGAAGGCTGGATTCGGGGAGCAGATTTATCTGGTTTCGGCAGGGGCGGATGATTCAGGATGCGTGCTGCAGATTGTAAGGCAGCCGTGGAAATATATGACGGTCACAGGAATAGTACTTATGCTTGCCGGGGCGGCAATTCTGTTCATCAGAGGTCCGCGACGCAGACTCTCCGCTGCACAACCCTCGAATATTCAATGAATTATCATTTGCGAAACTTGAGCTGTTGAGGAATGGTTTGGGACACTTTCATATATTTTGCAGTTGTTTCGGTGGTTCTATATGCCGCCGGAGCATTGATGCCGTTGATTCTTGACAGGGGTGCTTCGGTGGGAAATTCTTCCTGCGGAGGGACTTCTGACGGGAATGCCGGTGCCAATGGAGGTGTTGCCAATGGAAAGGGCAGAACACTCGCTACTGCTATGTGCTCCTGGGCGATTGCGGTATTCGCCGCGTTCATTATTGTGCTTTGGCATTCGCTCGACCGTCCGCCGCTAAGGACGATGGGGGAAACAAGGCTTTGGTATTCACTCTTTGCAATGGTGGCGGGTCTATTTACCTATCTCAGATGGAAATACAAATGGATTCTTCCGTTTTCTGCCGTCCTTTCGACAGTTTTCATCATCATCAACTGCGTCAAACCGCAAATCCACGACAGCACGCTGATGCCGGCCCTCCAGAGCGCCTGGTTCATCCCTCACGTGACTGTCTATATGTTCTCATATTCAATCCTCGGATGCGCCTTCATTCTTGCCGTCTGGGGACTTGTCCGCAACCGTTCCGACCTCCACTCCGGAATCGAAACCCTCGTCTATATCGGTCTTGCCTTCCTCACTTTCGGAATGCTTTCCGGTTCACTTTGGGCGAAGGAGGCTTGGGGACATTATTGGAATTGGGACCCGAAGGAGACCTGGGCGGCCGTTACTTGGCTTGCCTACCTGCTCTATATCCATCTCAGAGCTTTGGGCAAGGGAAGCAGCAAGCTGCTCTATGTCCTGATAATCATAGCGTTCGCCTGCCTGCAAATGTGCTGGTGGGGAGTTGAGTATCTTCCTTCCGCACAAGATAGCATCCATATTTACAACAGATAACCCTAATTATAACTTATATGAAACGCTTTTTAAAATGGTTCGCAGTTGCCGTGTTGGTGGCAGTCGTCGTATTGGCGATTGTTTACAGGGCTGTGAACAGAGTTCCTTCGGACCAGTTGTCCGATGTTGAGAGAGTCGCCGCTATTTTTGACGATGGAGGCTGTATCAGCTGCCACTCCGAAAATCCGCGTCTTCCTTTCTATGCTGAATTTCCTGTAATGGGAAAAGTTGTCAAAGCCGATGCGTCAAAGGGCTATCACACTTTTGATTACACTCCTGTCGAGAAGGCTTTGAAGGAAAACCTTGATGTGCATCCTGTCAAGCTTGCAAAGATTCAGAAAGTCGTTGCAGACGGATCTATGCCATTGGCAAAGTATTATCTCGTACATTGGGGAAGTTCTATCACCAAGGGAAAACGTGCTGTAGTGATGGATTGGGCACAGAAAGAGTGGCTTGCAATGTACGGAGTCCGTGAGGGCGAGCCAGTTTGTCCGGTGCATACCTTCACCACCGATCCTGAGAAAGTCGCTCTTGGATATGACCTTTTCCACGACACCAGACTTTCTGCAGACAACACTGTTTCCTGCTCATCTTGCCACGGTCTCGATACCGGCGGAGTGGATAACGAACAATATTCCGACGGAGTGGGCGGACAGCTTGGAGGCGTGAATGCTCCAACTGTTTACAACGCCGTTTACAATTTCGTCCAGTTCTGGGACGGACGTGCTGCTACTCTTGCAGAGCAAGCTGCAGGTCCACCTCTCAACCCGGTTGAAATGGCTTGTGAATCATTTGATGAAATAGTTGCAAAACTTGCTGCTGACAAGGATATGGTTGCAAGATTCAAGGCTCTCTATCCGGAAGGAATCACCCAGGAGACAATCACTGATGCGATTGCAGAGTTTGAGAAAACCCTCATCACCCCATCACGTTTCGACAAATATCTTGAAGGAGACGACAATGCTCTTACAGACAGCGAAAAAGCGGGATATGAACTATTCAAGGCAGAAGGCTGTGCCGCTTGTCACAACGGTCCTATTCTCGGAGGTCAGAGCTATGAATATATGGGTCTGAAGGCCGATTATTTTGCCGACAGGGGACTAGAACTCACAATAGAGGACAATGGTCGTTACAAAGAGACTCAGTGCGAGCGTGACCGTCATCGCTTCAAAACACCTGGTTTGAGGAATGTAGCGCTCACCTGGCCTTATTACCACGACGGAACCCGCGAGACTCTGGAGGAGGCTGTACGCGATATGGGAGTATATCAGTCTGGTGTGAAACTCTCTGATGCCCAGGTTGCCGATATGGTATCCTTCCTCAACTCCCTCACCGGAGAATATCAGGGACAGGTGCTCACCAACTCCAATCCTCGGGATTAAGGGATTTCGAGCGAGCATCGCCCTCTGTCATTTCGAGCGAGCGTCGCCCTCTGTCATTTCGAGCGAGCATCGCCCTCTGTCATTTCGAGCGAGCGCAGCGAGTCGAGAAATCTCCCGACCAAAAAACGATTACTGGCTAAAAGTCATAAGGCTTTTAGCCAGTTTTTGTATTTTGTGCTAAGGGATCTCCCATAAACTTCCTCTTCAGAAACCAATCTATTCTCAATAATCTTATATGAAATATACGGCTGAACATATCAAATGTAAATACAAAATTTATAAAAATATTGATTTTGTTCAATCAAATTCATTCTTGGTATTTAATATTTGAAATTATATCATATTCTGCTGATTATTATCATTTTGGTAGTATGTTCTAATAAATGTTATCGGTCACGGGGCATCTGGAAATAATAATCTGAAATGCCTCTCAGGTGCGTGAGTGCTTGTATTTTTGGACATAATAATATAACTTTGGGCGCGAAGACGATGAATATGCCTTGTTATATGTATATTCATATTGACTCATATAAGTATAAACATAAGAACACATAAATACCAAATAATGATATGCGCATAAAAACAAACATCATTTGCACAATGCTGACATTCCTCTTGTTAGGTTATGCTGCAGATTGTGCATTTGCACAGACTCTTGAGGTTCGGGGTGCCGTAACGGATGCCCAGACAGGAGAAGCAGTTCCGTTTGCTGCTATCCGTGTTAAAGGAACCGACACTGGAGCCAGTACGGACGCCGACGGACGATTTACGATAGCTGTTGCTCCTGACGCTGTCCTCAATTTTTCTTCGATTGGTTATCTTGATACCGATGTCAAGGTTGCCGGAAAGAAAGAGCTTAATGTAACTCTTCAGCCTGATTCCGAAATGCTTGAAAGTACGGTGGTAATCGGCTATGGTTCAGCCCAGAAAATTGGAAACATCGTGGGCTCCGTGACAACTGTGAATTCAGAGGACCTTGCGACGAGACCTTCCGCAAACATTGGTGATGCCCTCCAGGGTAAGGTTGCCGGTCTTCAGGTCTTCAGTACCTCAGGCGAGCCATCCAAATCGGTAGCTATGCAGATTCGTGGAACAACATCTCTCAACCTTTCCACCGCTCCGCTCTACATCCTTGATGGTGTTCCTGTTAGTTCAAGTATTTTCTCAAGCATAAGCCCGCTTGACATCGAGAACATTTCTATTCTCAAAGATGCCTCATCTACAGCAATCTACGGTTCACGTGCTGCCAACGGAGTCATCTTCATAACCACGAAGAAGGGAAAGAAGGGAGAGAAGGCAACAGTTTCTCTCCGTGCCCAATATGGTATATCGATGCTTACGAACTATAACCTCGATATGATGAATTCCGAGCAGCTGTTCGAATTTGAGGAAATGTGTGTTCCTGCACTTAAGACAGACCCGCAGTATCAGGCAAGGAAAGCCTTCACCCTCGGCAATGGAATCAACTTCGATTGGACCGACTATCTCTACGACAAATATGCCCCTACAGTCCAGGCAGACCTTTCTCTCAGGGGTGCATCCGACAAATCGGACTATTATGTTTCCCTTGGTTATTATAACGAGGAAGGAACAGCCAAGATTAATTCCGGAATGCAGAGATTCACATTCAGGGCGAATCTCAATGCCAAATTCACAGACTGGTTCAAGTTTGGCTTCAACCTCGGACTCACATATTCAGAGTCATCATCTGTTGTCACGGGTTGGTACATCCAGTCTCCTATTATGCAGGCTGTTACCGGGCTTCCATATTACACTCCATATAATCTCGTCTTCAATGAGGACGGAACCTTCACATACGGTGAAGTGATGGAAATCTACCCTTTCAACAACCAGCAGCTCGACCTTCTTGAGTATTACAAGAAGAATACGAACAAATCAAAGAATGCAGGTCTGGTTGGTCAGACATATTTCCAGTTCACCCCTGTCAAGGGACTCACTATCCGTGCCGCTCAGGCGATTGATGCAACCGACGGCTTTGGAGAGGCAATCTATCTTCCTTCTTATCAGCCGATGAAACAGAGAGGAACTGTAAATAATTCATTCTCAAGATACTATCAGTTATCTTCAACCAACACGATTGAATATAAAACAGGTTTCAGCACGAAGAACTTCTTCACAATCCTCCTCGGACACGAATCCATCTACAAAAACGTTCAGGACTTCGGAGCAATAGGAACCGGACTCACCGACGACCGTCTTCACGAATTCGGATCCACGACGGATATCGTAAGCTGGAACGGAGGAACGATGGCATCGGCATTCAACTCATTCTTCGCAAACCTCAACTACAATTATTGCGGAAGATATTTCCTTGACGCCTCAGTCAGGACTGACGGAGCCTCCCTCTTTGGAAAGAACCACAAATATGCCACCTTCTATTCAGTGGGCTTGATGTGGAAAATCAAGAACGAGTCATTTATGCAGAATGCTTCTTTCGTGGATGACCTCAACCTCAATGTAAGTTACGGAACCACAGGTAACTCAGGACTCAGTTCCTGGTATGCCCATCTCGGACTCGTGGGAACCGGTTCGAAATACAATGGCAACGGAGGTCTCGGACTTGCACAGGTTCCTAACGAGGACCTCACTTGGGAAACGGTTTCGATTTTCAACGTATCCCTCACCGGACGTCTCTTCAACAGGGTTTCATTCGACTTGCAGGCATATTCAAAACAGTCTTCAGACCTTTTGATGGAACTTCCGTTCTCCGGAACCACCGGACATTCATATTCCTGGGGTAACGTTGCTTCTCTTAACAACTCCGGATTCGACGGAATGGTATCCGTGGACATCATCCATAACAGGGACTTCTATTGGAACATCACTGCCAATGTCAATTATAACCGCAACAAGATTACCAAGCTCTACCAGGGACTCAACGAACTCGCCTTCCCTTCAATGGGTTTGAAATATGAGGTGGGCAAGTCCTCAAGCCTGTGCTATACCTACATCAGTGCGGGTGTGGATCCTCAGACCGGGGAGCCTATGTGGTATGACAGGAACGGCAACAAGGTCAAGGAATATTCAGAAGACCTTATGCAGTTCTGGGAGGGACACGACAGCGTTTCTCCATGGTCAGGCGGATTCTCGACCAACTTCTCCTGGAAGGGAATCGGACTTTCTGCAGACTTCTCTTGGATCGGTGACAGATGGATTTTTATGAATGAGCGCTATTACACTATGAACACGGCGAATCTCTTCAACACCAACTTCGAAACCAAGATGCTCAATATGTGGACGACTCCGGGACAGGAAACGGATGTTCCTAAATATGGAACTCAGTACAGGATAGACACTTCCATCTATTCCAACGCCGCTTTCCTCCGTCTGAAGAATCTCACCCTGTCCTATTCGTTCCCGACTCCTCTCATCCAAAAGAGCCACGTCCTCGAAGGGGTTAAGCTCTATTTCACAGGAAGAAACCTCTGGACATATACAAAATTTGCCGGATATGACCCTGAAGTGGGCGCAGGCAACGGAACTACAGGTTTCTATCCTAACTCAAGACAGTTTGTTATAGGTGCCGAATTGGTTTTCTAAAATATCATTGATTATGAGAAAGTTAAAGATATATTTCATTTCTATGCTGTCACTCCTTGCTGTTGCGGGCTGCAACCTCGACCAGGTGCCTGGTTCTGCCATCAACACGGGAGAAGCAATGGAAAGCGTACAGGACTGCGACGGTTTCCGCAACGGCCTCTATGCAGGACTGAAAAGCGTTTTCACCGGAGCTCTGGTTTATTGCCCTGACCTCCAGACTGACTGCTACCACGCAGTAAAAAATTTCGGCAACTGGAGCGGTGAATGGTACCACTACAGCGTACTTCCTTCTACAGGCGAGGCTTCAACTGCCTGGTTCGGTCTTTATTCACAAATCGCCAATGCCAACTTCCTCATCGAAGGAACGCAGAAACTCCTTGACAGGGGCACCCTCAGCAAAGAGGACGCGGCCACTGTTCAGCAATATTACGGTGAAGCCTGCTATATCAGGGCGCATATGTATTACAACCTCCTCCAATATTTCTGTGAGGATTATGAGCCTGAGACGGCTGACGAGGTTCTCGGTGTGCCGGTGGTGACGGTTTATAACCCTACTCCGGATTCTTCCAAATATCCTTCACGCCCTTCTCTTTCAACTACTTATGCCCAGATTCTCACCGACCTCGAAGAGGCTGAGAAATTCGTGACACTCCAAGGTTCAGGCAATTCCGGCTATGTGACAGCCGATGTCGTTACGGCGCTTCAGGCAAGGGTTGCACTTGCAATGCACGATTATGGCACTGCCCTCTCAAAGGCAAGGAGCCTCATCGAATGTGGAAGATACAGCCTCATCTCCGATGCGTCTGCCTATGCGAAAGGCTGGATCAATGACAGTCTCGCCGAGGAGACAATATGGCAAATCATAATGACCGGTCCGGATGATTTGGGAAGTTCATACAAATATTTCATCAACAATCCGACCGGAAAAGACGGAGACGACAACCCTCAGTATGTCCCTGAGCAGAGCGTCCTCGACCTCTACCAGAAGACCAAAGACATCCGATACAACGCCTATTTCGAGACACGAGACATCAAGTCTCCTGTGATAGGAAAGCTCACTCTCTTGGTGAAATATCCGGGCAATCCGCTTCTTTTCAACGGAACGGCATCCAACTATTGCAATATGCCTAAGGTGTTCCGTCTTTCCGAGATGTATCTCATTGCTGCAGAGGCTGCTGCGATGGAAAAACAGGAGGCGGCCGCAAGCAAATTCCTCAACGACCTTCGCCGCAAACGTATTTCCGGCTACACCGACGGTTCTTTCACAGGTGCCACCCTTATGAGGGAAATCCGCGAAGAGCGCGTAAGGGAACTCTTTGGAGAAGGCTTCAGGATGCAGGATCTCAAACGCTGGCATATTGGCTTCCAGAGAGACAAGGGACAGAATTCCGAACTCCTCCAGCCTGGCGAGAGATATCTTGACTGCAAGCGTCCGGCCGACGATCCATATTTCCTCTGGCCTATTCCGACTGCTGAAATCCAGGCCAATCCTCAGATGCAGCAGAATCCTGCCTATGTTTTATAATTCCAAAAGATGAAGTTTATGAGAATAATGAAATATCTGTACATTGCTCTTGCAATTGCGCTGTTGGCAT
>JBJEBO010000011.1:0-5227 GCA_051870155.1 Candidatus Cryptobacteroides sp. | reverse complement strand
AAGAAGAAGTTTTATCGGATAGCTGTACTAAAGCACCGCTCGAGCAGTCAAAAACCGCCTTAATGCGATTCCCTTCCAATGTAACCGTATTCTGAGCAATCAAACCGGCTGAGATTAGCATCAAGAATACGAAAGATGTGATAATCCTGTTCATACTTTATTCCTCAGGTTCTGGTTCCTTGACCGGCTCTGAAATATTGAATGTCATAATAACCAGAGTCTTTCCTTCCAAAACCTCAAGTCCATCCACTTCGATGCGCGCAGGAAGGGCATATTTTCCGGGAACATTATATTCTCCGGTAAGTGCATATATGGCTGACGGATTATAGGTTACCTCGAACTCGGCATTCAAGTCCTCCGGCTCCAAATTGAAATTCATCTGTCCAAGAGTATAGCAGCTTTCTGGAAGCATTTCGTAATTTGTACCATAGGCTTCGTTGTACTGTGCAAGGTCCTGAGGATCGATCACATAGGTTACAACGCAGCTTGAAGGAAGGAGCCCGCTCTTTGTTGCCCAAGCGGATGCTATTGCAGAAGTTTGATCCGCAGTAGCCGAATATTGTTCCACGCCATTCCTTACAAGGTACACTTTGCTTGGCATCAAACCATCACGACGATGGTCTTCGCAGGATGCGGCGATGGTCAAAAGACCCAAAAACAATGCTGTATAGTATATTATCTTTTTCATACTTCAAAGATTTTCATATTCGGTTCCATTTCAACCGTATTAATTATTCTACCAACCTGGAGCTTGTTCAATGTTGCGGTTCTTGTTCAACTCGGTCATATTGATTGGCCAAAGATAGTTCTTATCTTCCCAAACCCTTGATGTTGGACCGCCATAAACTGAATGGATTCGCTTATAGAATGAATATGTTCCATTATTAGCCTGTGCAGCATTCTGAGGACGTCCCATAGGGGAGTTGGTAGTAGAATATACGTTCATACCCCACGCATCGACATTGGTGATGTCGCATACCTGCCAGCGACGGCAGTCGAAATACCTGTTTCCCTCAAGAGCAAGTTCAACCATTCTTTCGTGACGCAAATATTTCCTTGCTATTCCCTGGTTTGTCTTAACCTCCGGATAAACATCTTCGATATTTGGAACACCTGCACGTTCGCGTATCTTGTTCCAATATGTCCAAATGTCCGGGTTGCCAAGGTCGCCGATTTCGATCAATGCCTCTACATAGTTGAGATAAATCTCGTGGAGACGAATGATAGGATAAACCATTGGCTGGCACCATCCTGCCTTCGTACCAAGTTTAGGGTTGATATCACGGGTTGTATACTTCCTCTGACAGTATCCTGTAGCCGTACAACGAACTTTTCCATTGTAGGTGAAATTCATCTCGACATAATCGGAAGCGGAGATTTCCGGCTTCAGTTCTTTGAGTGTTCCGTTTCCGGAAGGCACTCCATAAGGATAGTCGAGCTGGTTATATGCGATATCAATATAGAATCGAGGCTCCCTATTGCGATACATCTTCGCAATTGAACGACCTCTGTTCACTGTTCCGTCAAACGGATGCTCATATCCGTTGAAATATCCGGCAAGTTTGTCTGAATCTGCCACAGGATAGTCGTTAGGTACCTCAAAATAGTAGTCGTTGTTATCCACCTTATTGACGTCTTTGCATACGCGTGGATCTTTGATTGGAAACTCACCACCATTCGTACATTCAACACCTGCTGTGATACCGTCATAGTCTCCGACTTTGGTTGCATCGCGGTAACCTGTGATAGGGTAAACACCATTCGCCATCGCATAGGCGTCCACAAGGCGCTGAGTCGGGTTGATACCACCCCAGCAGTTGTTGTTCACGTTGTTTGAGATGAGACGTTGGAACCAGGCCTGGTCATCAATTGTTCGGGCAAGGATAGTTTCAGAATTGTATTTGACTGCGAATGCATCATAGAGTGACTTATATGGATTGATAGTTCCATCATTGTCGCGGACTACAACAAGTTCATAGGTATTTCCGCCTCCTGCCAACTGACAGTCAATGACGGCCTTTGCCGCATCGGCTGCAAGCTGCCATTTGTTTGCATCATACGATGTCGGGATTAGTTCCTCTCCAGTTGATGAACTTGTCCAACCTGTGAACAGAGATTTTGACTTAGGGTTCATCAACTGGCTGGCAGAATAAAGAAGAACCTGTGACTTGATTGCAAGGGCTGCACCTGGAGTAAACCTACCCATTTCTGCAGCTGACATCACTGTCTTAAGTTTCGGAGCAACGGCATCAAGCTCGTCGCATACGAATTTTACACATTCCTCCCAAGTGTTTCTGCTCGGATATGTTCTGAGATAGTCAGCATTAGGATCTGTTACATCCCAGTCAGTAGGAACGATGACAACAGGTCCATAGAGACGCATCAACTGCCAATAACAATATGCGCGCATACAACGGGCTTCATTGTAATAGAAATCCCTCTCGTCAGCAGTGATGTCGTCACAGAGGTGGATGTACTGCATAAAGAAAGTACATTCCCTGATTCCCTTATAGAGATTTCCCCATTTGTCGTAAGGAATATTGCTGGTATTCCAGGAGTTGTTGTTGATCTTGTTGATCTGATGGTTGAATCCATTGTCAGCTTCGTCTGAGCCTGGTACCCAAGGTTCTCCGGATGCATCATTTCCTGCAGAAGTCTGAGTTGGCTTCGGCATAAAACTATATACCCGGGCGAGATATTTCATTGCTGTCTGTTTTTTCGAAAAGATCTCCTCCGGAGTCGAAGGAATATCCAGCGGCTTCATATCAAGATACTTGTCGCAAGAAGTCAGAAGAATCAACAGTAATGTTGCGATTGTTATTAATTTTTTCATACTTATATAAACCTATATGAATGTTTCAACTTATTACTCAAAAGAAATATTGAATCCGAAAGTAACTGTGCGAGAAGGTGGATAGGCATTTCCCTCAAAGCGACCGTCAGATGTGAGCTTACCGGCACCAATTTCCGGGTCAAAGAGTTTGAATTTGGAGAAGGTGAGCAGGTTGTATCCTGTGATATAGAATCTGACTGCTGAAATTCTGGCCTTCTTGGTAAGTTTGGAAGGAAGGGTGTATCCGATTGTTGCATTCTTGAGACGGAGATATGAAACGTCCCTCTGCCAGAATGTTGAACGGTACTGGTTGTTATTCACACTGTTCAATTCAGAAACGCGAGGATATGTTGCATTAGGATTCGGATTATCAAGAGTCCACATATTATTGTAAACCTCTTTATAGAAACCGGACATATATGGGTCTCCTGATGAGAATGGTTTGACTGCCGGACCATCAAGGAACATAGTCACATTTCCTGTTCCCTGGAAGAATGCTGAAAAGTCGAATCCTTTCCATTGGAGAGAAGCGCCGAAACCATAAGTAATCTCAGGCAATCCGGTGCGTCCGATTGGAACATAGTCGTTCTCATCAATCTTGCCATCACCGTTGACATCCATATATTTTATATCTCCGACGCGAACAAGTCCTGAAGGAACCGGACTGTTATCAATTTCTTCCTGTGACTGAAAAAGTCCGAGAGCGACAAGACCCGTCTGCTGTCCGATAGGTTTGCCACGCATATCACGATATGGATAGATTGCAGGAGCTTCGGCATTCTCTATTACTTCCGAACGGTTGAAGGTAAAGTTTCCTCTGAGAGAAACAGTCACTTCTCCGAAACGGCGGGTACCGTTGACATCCACGTCTATACCCCTGTTCTTTGTTTCACCGAAGTTGAGCCAAGGTGCAGAGTTGATTCCCCATACATCCGACATCTGTTTATACTCAAGGAAAATACCCGTCCTGTGATCCTGGAAGTAACTTGCCTGAACATCGATAAAGTTGAAGAGTGAGAATTCGACACCTGCATCAAGTTTTGTTGAAGTTTCCCAGCCTACGTCAGGGTTGGCGTAATCTCCGACTCTGATACCTGCATAGTTGTTGTATGTACCATTACCGAACATATATGAACCACTGTCAACGAATGTTCCGTTGTAAATAAACCTTCTGTTTCCTCCGATGTTATCATTACCGACAGTACCGTAAGATGCACGAAGTTTGAGTTTGTTGATTACCCTCTTAGCCGGAGCGAAGAATTTCTCCTCAGAGATTCTCCAACCAGCAGCTATTGAAGGGAAGAATCCGAAACGTTTTCCTGGAGAGAAGTTTTCTGAACCGTTGTAACCGAAGTTAGCCTCGAGATAATACCTGTTGTCATATCCGTATGTTACACGTCCTGCAATACCCTGGTTACGATAAGGGATGGACTTGTTGATATCAGCTGCCTGAACGTCTTTCCTGGACTTGAGGTTGAACATAAGGAGTCCACCTACGGAGTGCTTATTGAAATCCCTGTTGTAAGCGAGTGAAGTCTCGAAATAGAAAATCTTGTTTCCCGTGCTGGACTTGCTGTAGTTCATCTGGCTCGCTCCATTGCGGACGCGCTCAAGGATGAGCTGACCTTCATCATCACGGCCCGTTGCTATGAACATCTCCGGCTCGTTGCCATAGTTGAGACGGGAAGTATTGATAGCATCATAAGATACCTTGGCATTGAACATCAAACCTTTTGTAATGATGTCACTAAAGTCCTGGGTAATGCCGATGAGAGACTGAGCATTGGTGGTATAGAACTCCCTGAAACCTGACTGTGTGATAAGGTTGTAAGGGTTGTTACCGGCAGAAGAACCTTTACAAACGGCAAGAGAGCCATCTGAGTATCTCATAGGCACTGCATTCGGACTGACGATATATGCACTTTTCCAAATATAGTCCATATCGGTGTTCGGAGTAACCTTGGTCTCATAAATAGTGGAAAGGTTCACATTGAGCGTAGTTGAAGGAGTAACCTTGACATCGACATTCGAACGGAAATTGAATTTAGTGTAATCGACGTTGGTATCCCAACGGTTCATGTCATCAACTTTGTACATACCACCCTCGTGGTAATATGCTCCAGACACATAATATTTTACAATATCACCACCACCGCTGATGCTTGCATTCGCTTTCTGGTTTGTAGTCACTTTTTTAAACAAACCGTCTATCCAGTTGACGTTAGGGAACAAATCAGGATCTGCACCCGTACGGTACATCTCAATTGTTTCCGCATCATAATAGTCATACCCGTGGTTGATTCTGTAATCCGAGTTGTAAGTCTCAGCAAGTTCCACTGAGTTTACAAAATCAGGAATCTTGGTTGGCTGCACAACGCCGGTTTCTGCATTTAC
>JBJEBO010000010.1:0-5297 GCA_051870155.1 Candidatus Cryptobacteroides sp. | reverse complement strand
GGATCGGTTTACGTAGCGGTTGCCGGTCCCTTTTTATTTTCACGTCTGTTCCGCTATTGTCCCACTTGATTCCCGGTCAAGCCGGGAATGACAGGAATGACGGGAATGACAGGAATGTCACATATCAAGCCTCACATTGTCAATCCACAGAGTATTGCCTACGCCTCCGTAAAATGCCTGTCCTGAACTTGCAAGGAAACTGATGACCAAATAATTCGGTTCCTCATCGGCATCTCCCCAAGCCTCTTCCCTAACCATAACCTTCTTTCCTTTGGAATTAATGTCATAGAATGCCCTGTCCGGATCCGAAACAAGGTCCATACAGTCCTCATATTTCCGCGAAGTTGTCGCATCACCGTATATAACCTCAAGTCTGTGGTCATTCACCCATTCCGGAACATTTGCCTTAACCAATTCAATTCCTGTCCCTATACGCTTCGCGTGAATCTGACCATCCTCATCCTCCCATCTCTTCTGGAGCAGGATATTGACAATCGGATAATCCGGAACACCCATATATTTAAGTTTTGAGAATCCTGTTCCCCTGACAGTCTCGTGACCTACATCTGCTTTATAGTCAAAGACAAGGGCTTTTGGACGCCCTTTGAAAGGGATGCCATAAATTACTTTGGCCATAGGGTTCTTTGTATCCGTAATAGGCTCAGGCAGAGTTCCTATCATCATCACTCCCTGACATACAACCTCCATATTCACGATTCCGAGGGCCTTGACTTCCTCTATGTGGGTCTCAATTCTCGCGCAATATCCTTCACCCCTCTTCTCAGGGAAAACGGTATTGTTGGTCTTAACGACACCCGCTACAACTGCGAGCACGTTATTGGTTCTCCATAAATAATCTTTGGGAGCTACGAAAGGATCGCGTGTGGCGACTGTATCCATATCGCCGTAGAACTCATAAAGCAGTTTGGTTCTTCCTCCTATGATACCAGATTCTGTTACAGACCTTGCACACCATCTGTCGAAGGTGCCATATTCTTCAATCCTCCTGACGACATCGTCTTGGGAGAATACAGGTTTTGCAAGGCACAGTAAAGTGATTGTGGTTAAAAATAAAATTGCTCGTCTCATAAATAATCACTAACTATGCAAATTGATTTGCAAAGATAGACAAAAATGATACGCAGACAAATTTCAATTGCCTTTTTCTTCATATTCTGCCTGGCTGCATACGCCGGTCCCGCGTGGAAAAGTCCATTCAGGATTACCCAGCCGGATGGTACTTCCTTCTATGCCAAGATGGTTGGAGACGAATTCTACCATTATATGACGACCGTTGACGGCTATGTGATTGCAGAGGATGATGAAGGAGTTTACAGATATGCGGAATTTGATGCTGAAGGAAAAATATTATTGAGCAACACGGCCGTAGGAGAAGGGATTCCGTCAGTGGGGCTTGATGCCTGGAGATCTGTTCCGAATGATGTACTTGCAAGCAAGGCGTATGAAAGGAGAATGAAATCCTGCGGTCTGGAGCCGGGACGGGAGATTGAGAGATTCAGGAAGATGCTGACGGAACCGATGGTAAAATCTTCCGAAGGGATGACAAAACACGGAATCGTTATACTCGTCCAATTCAGCGACGATGTCCTGATGACATATTCTAAGGATGATTTTGTGGCTTTGCTGACACAGGAAGGCTATTCCGTGAACGGGTCCACAGGTTGTGCAATGGAGTATTTCAATGAACAATTCGGAGGGAAGATTGACTTCCGTTTCGATGTCACTGACATAATCACCCTTCCAAACACAAGGAAATATTATGGCGAGAACGATAATTTCGGCTATGACAAAAGACCGGCAGAAATGGCTGAAGATGCCTGCAGACTTGCTGATGCATCAGTTGATTTTTCGCTTTACGACGATGACGGGGACGGTGAGGTTGAGAACGTATTCATTTTCTATGCCGGTGGAGACGAGGCCCGTGGATATGGAAAGAATTGCATCTGGTCACACGCAAGTTATATAAAGGACAGTTTTGGAATTGACTGCATTCTCGACGGGGTAAGGATCAACCGTTACGCCTGCACTTCGGAAATCGACAAAAGTGAAGACGGGAAAGACGTGATTGCCACCATTGGCACATTCTGCCACGAATACACCCACACCTTCGGCATTCCGGACCTTTATGACACTGATTATGACAAGGACGGTGAGTGGTCTGCCTGCCTATGGACGAATACGGCTCTGATGGACGGTGGAAATTCCAACAACAATGGCAAGACGCCTCCATATTACAATGCTGTAGAGAGAGAGCATCTTGGAATCGAAGAACCTCTGATGCTTGGTGAAGGCGATTATGTTTTGGAGCCGATTTCCAAGGGAGGGAACTTCTACAGAATAGATTCCGGTACGGAGGGGGAATATTATCTCCTTGAATGCAGGGATAATTCAGGATGGGATATGGACATCAGGGGAAAGGGGCTTCTTATCTACCACATTGACAAATCCACAAACAGGGCTGGTTATACCAACAACAAGTCGCTCACGGCAGCAGAAAGATGGAACCTGAATATGGTTAATTCATACAGACAGCACCAGTGCGTGGATCTTGTCGAAGCCGATTCGAGAAGTGACAACCTCTCCTCATATAGCGACTATGTAAGCCTTTATGCAGACCTTAGCGGACTATTTTTCCCCGGATCTGCAGGGGTTACCTCATTTACGTACAGCAGCACCCCAGCCCTCAGATTCTGGGATGGCTCCGGATCAATTCTCTCAATCGACAATATCAGGCAATCCGGCAACAATATAACTTTCTCTGTTGCAATAGATAACGATTTCATCCCTACCCCGAAGAATCTCCGCGCACACTGCGCCCAAAATACGGCCATCCTTTCCTGGGAGACCGATATCCCTACCGCGAATCCGGCATTCGTATGCGTGGATGACGGTGAAGAACAGGAGATAAAACCTTATGAGAACGGACAGTATTCGCTTCGGCTGGAAGGATTGAAGGCCAATTCATCACATAAGGTGAGCGTATATCTCAAGTCCAAGAATGACGCTGCCGGAACGGCTGTGGATTTGAGTTTCAAGACTGCCCTGTCTTCAGGAGGAAGACCCTATATCTATCTCAAGGATATCAGCAGGAACAAAGACGGTTCGTTTAACAAGGGTGTAAAACTTCCGCTGATGATAATGAACCGGGAAGAGGGTACGACATTGTCGTGGAAATACAACGATAAATCCATAAGCCCTGCTGCCAACGGTTGGTTCACTCCAGAGGAATCCGGAATACTGAAGGCTGAGATAGGATATGAGGACGGCTCATATCTGAGGATAATTAAAGTAATCGTCATCAAGGAGGAGGAAAAGAATGAATAAGCATATTCACCTGATTTACATAGCCTTGGCATCATCAATACTATTTGTGGCAGGATGCAAGGACCCGATTATCCCCGAACCTGAGGTCAATGATTTCGACGTCACTCTCAAGGTGAACGGCAAGACGGTCTTTACCTACGACCAGATGGGATGTCAGGCAAGCTATGACGAACAATCGGCAACCTTCTGTGCATTTACTGACGGGATGAGTGACTATTTCACCGTTTCGTGCGGAACTATGCCGACAGAGGTGGGGCAGAGTGCGTCCGCATACATTGAGTGGACCACTGCGGATGATACCAAGTCCAAGAGATGCGAATTGACTGTGGATGCAGTGGACGAGGTAACAGGCAAAATTATTCTGAAGAACGATGCCGAAAAGATCAGGGCTGTTGTCTTTGAAATCAAATAATACGATGAAAGACATAGAAAAACTGAAGGCGATAGCAAACAGTTTTGACATCGCCGGAGCTGTTGCCGAAGTCAAGGCACTCGGCGAAGGATTTATCAATGACACGCTGACGGTGGTAGCAGTCACTCCCGATGGCAACAAGACAAGATACATCCTTCAGCGAAAGAACCACAATATATTCCCGGACGTGCCGGGAATGATGCACAACATCGATCTTGTCACAACGCATCTGAAAAAGAAAATTGAAGCAGAGGGTGGCGATCCTTTGAAGGAGGCGCTGACACTCGTCAGAAGGCGCTGTGACAGTATGACGAGCATAGAGAAGGAGCAGCCGTATTGCGACCTTTATTTCAAGGATGAAGAAGGAGGATATTGGACAATGTGCCTATTTATAGAGGGGTCGGTGACCTACGACATGGCTGACACTCCCCTTCTTGCCTACAAGGGAGGACAGGGAATCGGCAAATTCCAGTCCTTGTTGGCTGATTTCGACACTCCGCTCGCCGAAACAATCAAGGGTTTCCACGACATCAGATACCGTTTCGAGCAATGGGACGAAAGCCTGAAGGCAGACAAGGCAGGAAGAGTGAAGGACCTGACGGAGGAAATCGGATGGATAGAGTCAAGAAGAGAGGAAATGATGACCTTCAAAAGACTTGTGGAGAGCGGTGAGATTCCTGTAAGGGTGAGTCACAATGACACGAAGCTCAGTAACATCCTTTTTGACGAAAATGGTGAGGTACTCTGCGTTATTGACCTGGACACTTGTATGAGTGCATCTTCGCTCAATGATTTCGGAGATGCCATCAGGTCATACACAAACACCGGGGCTGAGGATGACAGGAATCTTGACAATGTGTCAATGTCTATGGAAATGTTCAAGGCTTACACCGAAGGCTACCTTTCTATGAGGAAAGGCACCTTGTGCAAGAGTGAGATTGACAACCTTGCATTTGCTGCAAAATATATCACCTACGAACAGGTTCTCAGATTTCTGATGGACTACATCGATGGGGATACATATTACAAAACGGCATATCCGGAACATAATCTGGTCCGCACACGAGCCCAATACAAGCTTTTACGCAGTATGGAAGAACAATATGAGCAGATGTGCTCTATCGTCAAGACCCTGGCTCAGTAAGGCCATTTCGAGCGACTGCAGGGAATTGAGAGATCTCTCCATTCGCTCCGCTCAGTCGAGATGACAGAGGGAAATGGTCGTCGAGATGACAGAGGGGATGACAATTTGGGTAATAAAAATCGAGGTCGGCTAATTCATTCAGCCGACCTCGATTTTTATTTTAGAACATCTCAGGATTGTCGTTGAAATCCGGACCGTCAAAACCGGCATCGGTCTTCGGGGCTTCCGGACGACGGTTCTCTTTGCGAGGTCCCTTGCTGTCACGGTTATTGTCCCTGCGATCATCACGACGTGGTCCGCGACGGTCGTCCTTGCGGTCTCCACCCTGACGGCGGTCATCTTTGCGAGGAGCCCTGTCACCCTGAGGTCTTGGTCTGCGCTCTGGCTCAACATATC
>JBJEBO010000009.1:0-5306 GCA_051870155.1 Candidatus Cryptobacteroides sp. | reverse complement strand
ATATGTTCGAGACCATCATCGTGGGCATTCTCAACTTTTGTGAAGGCTCACTAGAACTATGCAACGCAGGACATACACCTCCGTTTGCAATATGCCCAGATAAAATGGATTATATAAAACTACATTCAAATATACCCGTTGGTGCATTCGAAGACTTCAAATATGAAAGCGACCATTTCCTCATCAAAGAGGGAGACATCCTGCTTTTCTACACTGACGGTGTGACAGAAGCTGAGGATGCGGAAGGAAAGCAATATGGAAAGGAACGACTGAGACAGACGGTTGCAGATGTATCTGGACGCGATATTGACGGATTTCTTGACGGAATCGTACAATCAATCAGCGGATTCACAAAAGGAGTGGAGCAAAGTGACGACATCACCATCCTTGCAATAAGATATGAGAAATGCAGATATAGCAACGAGTTCAGTCTGAAGAACAGGATGGAAGAAATGGAGAAAATAACCGCTGAAATAGAGAATATAAATGAAAAATTTTCTCTTGGGAAAACCAGTGGCCGGATAATGCTCGCCGTGGAAGAAGCGGCAGTGAACATCATAAATTATGCCTGGCCGGAGGGTACCGATGGTTGTTTCACCTTCGCGGTAAAAGTATTCCAAAACTCACTGACAGTCATCCTCAAAGACTCCGGAAAAATGTTCGATCCTATGGGGATGAGACTGCCGGACACGAATGCTGCATTGGAAGACA
Source organism: Candidatus Cryptobacteroides sp. (assembly GCA_051870155.1). Lineage (GTDB taxonomy): Bacteria > Bacteroidota > Bacteroidia > Bacteroidales > UBA932 > Cryptobacteroides. The sequence continues at coordinate 4,595 of JBJEBO010000009.1, read as the reverse complement.
GGAAAATCGGAGGCTTAGGTGTGATGCTCCTGCGCAAGCTCTCGGACAGCGTAAATTACCACCGCAGTTGTGATGGTAAAAACATATTGACAATGAAATTCAAGATATAACTATGGACACAATAATTGATAATAACGGCAAACAAGTTACAGTCAAGATTACAGGACGGGTTGACACCATTTCATCCCCAAAATTTGAACAGGCCCTTTCGCCATTGATGGAGGGAGATGCTCTCGAAGTGAGCGTGGATTGCAGCGAAATGGAATATATCAGCAGCTCAGGACTACGCATCTTCCTTTCGCTACAGAAAGCCCTCACAAAGAACGGAGGAACATTGGAGATTCTGTCACTCAACGACGATATCAAAGAAGTCTTCGAAATGACCGGATTCAGCAAAATATTTATAATTAAGTAATAATTAATAACATGGAAAACGAACTATGTACAAATCGGCTGTTTAGCATCGGTAATGCTTTTGACTATGCCGGGACATCGGAACTGTTCATCCAATCAGTACGAGAGATGTTTGAATATCAGCGCGCCCATTCCCCTATTTTCAAAGGAATCTGCGAGCAATACGGCTTCGATGTATCCCAAATCGTAGATGAAGAATCAATTCTAAGGATTCCGGCAATATTCGTAACAGCATTCAAAGAACGCAAATTGCTGAGTGTCCCAGAGGAGGAAATCGTCAAGACCTTCACCTCCAGCGGCACAACGGGTTCGAAGAGCCAGATCAACTGGGACCAGACTTCGATGGAAAGACAAGCGTTTATGCGAAAATCCATCGTGGAAAGCTATGGACTTGCCGCATACGATCAATTGGTCAACAATCTGGTTTTCAGTTATGCTCCTGATGTATCCGGAAGCCGAGGAGCCGCACATGCCCATTCGTCATACGCCCAGTTTGCAAAAGAAAACGAGACTTTCTACGCCATCGGGAAAGATAAATACGGCGAGCCTGAATTCAAGCTTGACGAAGGAATCAAGGCCCTTGAGAGATTTGCCGCATCAGGTCTTCCCCTACGCATAACAGGCTTCCCTGCTTTCGGTTATATGACCCTCACCGAATTGGACAAAAGGGGCATCAGATTCAAATTCCCGGCAGACAGTGTCCTTTTCTCCGGAGGTGGCTGGAAAAACTACACAGGCAAGACTATTCCATACAATGAATATGTTGACCTCGTAAACCGCGTACTCGGAATTCCTGGCGATAGAGTGAGGGATGTTTACGGAATGGTGGAACACGGAGTGCCATATATGACCTGCGAGCACGGTCATTTCCATATACCTGTCTATTCAAGGGTATGTGCCGTTTCTCCTCATACTATGGAAATCCTCCCTGACGGGGAGACGGGTCTTCTCAAACTCATAACTCCGTATATCAGAAGTACTCCGGCATTATCTATCCTCAGTACAGACCTTGGATGTGTGGAAAGCGGCTGCCCTTGCGGTCGAAGCGGGAAATACATCGTGCTTAAAGGTCGCGGAGGCGTGAAGAAATATGCAGGATGCGGAATCTCCGCCGCCCAACTTCTCAACAGAGGATAGTGTCATTTTTCAAATTGCACAATTCTCAATATCCTAAATATCATTTGAAAAATTGAAATTAGATTATGACAAAATGGTATATGTTCGGTGAAGTAAGAGAAACCGAACGCATTACAGTAGAAGACATTAAGGAGGTTATGGAGAAGGCCCGCACCCACGTGGACCAGATGCGCAACGTTCCTGAAATATATATAATTGACATCCTTGACAGAGTCGGACGGGTCTTCGAGGATGTGGACAGCCCTTTCTGCAAGGAAGTGGCGGCAACGATGAACCGGCAGTTAGGTTGGTCGGAGGAAATGGTAGTGGAAGGTCTTCGGACAATATCCGATATCCTCACCCAGGATCATCTGACCGCACGTCTTGAGGCGGACCTCGGGGACATCGGCTATCTTGACGAATTCACATACAACCCTTCTTTCAAAGGTATGGTGAAGGCAGAACCATCGGGCGTCATCTCCCACGTTTCAGCAGGGAACGTGTTTGTAGGAGCAGTTGACACCCTTGTTCAAGGTCTCATCACGAAGAATGTCAACATATTGAAAATGAGCAGTGCAGACCCAATCTTCCCGATGATTTTTGCAGATGTGCTCAAAACAGTTGATTACAAAGGGGTGCTGTTGCAGGCCTTTGCCCTTGTTCCGTTCAAAGGCGGCGACAAGGAGGTCGAGGCCGTAGTGAAGAAGGGAAGCGACACCCTCGTTGTTTATGGTGGAGAGGAGACAGTGAAGGCCTACCGCGAAGGAACAGGATTCCACACAAAGATAATCGAATACGGACCTAAATATTCCCTCTCGATAATCAGTGCTTCCGAGCTCAATGACAACAATATGAAAGACGTTGCAGTGGACCTTGCACGTGATTTCACAATGTGGGAACAATCGGCTTGCTCGTCACCTCACGCAGTTTTCGTAGATTCAGCAGAAAAGGCGGAGAAATTCGCACACGCGCTCGCAGAAGGACTCGCCCACTGGGCAGAAAAAATCCCGCACAGCAAGATTCCTTTGAATGAAGCTGTCGAGATTCTGCGTACCCGTGAACTGGCAAGGGTTGACAAGGCTCTCGGAGAAGCTGAGTTGATAATCCCGTCCATTGACAATCAGGACTGGACTGTTATTCTCCAGCGCAAATGCATCTTCAAAGTGTCCCCACACCATCGTACGGCATATGTAATCGTATCTCCGGACCATTCCACTGCCACCATAGACGCCCTCCGCTCTTATGGCAAATTCATTCAGTCCATCTCGCTGCTTATGCCTGTGAGTGAGAAACTTGCGATAAGCGATGCCCTTTCCGGAATCGGAGCAGACAGGATCACGGACATAGGAATGATGGCACGACGCAAACACGGTACCCCTCACGACGGAACCAGGGGCACAAGCGATATGGTAAGATGGGTATCCATTGGAAGCGACAAGCCGTTTGAAAATCCTTTCGACTATCTTCCTGATGATAGAAGGGAGGATTTCCGCCTTGCAAAATTGAACGCCTTCCTCAATTATGTGCGCAACCACTCCCCTTTCTACCGCGACCGCATTCCAGAAGGCGATTTGAAGAGTCTCAAAGAGATTTCCAAACTTCCTATCCTAACCCCGGATGAACTCAAGGCGAATCTTCCTCCGAAGGGCATAGGAATCCTGACCGATCAACTCGGGGGCAGCATTTCTTTCGGCAGCGGCGGAACCACTGGAGACCCTAAATTCATCCACCGCACAGACAAGGAAAATCATCTGAATGCAAGACTCATCGGAAAAGGCTACGCCCTTTCCATCTTCGACAGCAGCGACATTGTGGCAAATCTCCTTTTCGCAGGAAATATGTGGGCATCATTCCTGAGCCACAACGAAGCGATTGAGGTCACAGGGGCTCACGTCCTCCCTATTGCAGGCAACATCTCAATGGAGGATATAATGTCCGTAATCAGAGCTTTCAAACCGACCGGAGCCGTTTCTATTCCATCTGTCATCCTTTCGATTGCCGAATATGTTGAGAAAAACGGACTCAAAGACGTGAAGATCAAGAAGATAGTAACAGGTGGCGAGCATCTCTATCCTGAAGCCAAGGCCTATATTGCAAAAGTGCTCGGCACGGAGAAATTCGCCTCCACCGGTTATCTGAGCAACGATACCGGATGCATCGGATTCCAATGTGAAAAGACCACAGGAACGGTGCATCACATCCACGAAAGTTATTGCATAATGGAAGTGGTTGACCCTGAAACAAATCAGCCTGTACCTGACGGAGAGCCCGGCAAGATTCTCGTTACAAATTTCAGTCGCTATCTGATGCCTATGATACGCTACGACATAGGTGATATGGGACGCATACTCACAACAAAATGCACCTGCGGAAGAACCGTGAAACTAATGGAACTTCTTGGAAGAAGCGACGACACCCTGATTATCGGAGGCGGAAATATCAAACTCGACGACATAGCCCAGATTGTTGGCAAGGTGGAAGGTCTTTCAATGCACTTCAGAATGATAGCAAGGACTGAAAATGCAAAAGACAGATTCATCATTGAGGTTGAGTCCATAGAGGAACTTCCTGCCGAAAGGATGGAAAAAATAGGTAGGGAATTATATGGAAGGCTGCTTGAGGACAAACACGAGTTCAATGCATTCCTCAAGACAGGAAGCATTCTGGAACCACTTGTGACAGTTTGCGCACCTGATACCCTACCACGAAATCGCAGGACAGGAAAAATCAAACAGGTAATAGACGAAAGAAATGTATAGAAGACGGATTTCAGCGGTGACGGTGTCCACCGATTTATTCCAAATAGAGCCGCTACAGGAATATTTTGCCTGTCTTGCCCTTGGATGTGGCGTGCCACAATCCAGGATGATGCAGCTGAAGATTCTGATTGAGGAAGTGTTCTCCCACACTGTAGAGAAATGCTTCCTCGGCAAGAACGACGCACAAATAACTGTCAGTGCGGATGTTACGCTAAGCAGTTTCATCCTTACATTCTCTTTCCAGGGCCTTCCGTAACTACTCAGGTACCCCGGCCATAAACTAAAGGCCATGGCAATCGATAAGTA
>JBJEBO010000008.1:0-5315 GCA_051870155.1 Candidatus Cryptobacteroides sp. | reverse complement strand
CGCGCAATAGCCGACGGTGACACTTGGTGACATTCCTTCGTGAAATTCATCTGGAACGGGCACCCTTCCTCTAGGACCTTCAGAGGCACTTTTTTCTGAAATGTGGTTCCCGGTGCGTTCAAATTGCCTTCATCTGGACCGCTCTTTCTGGAAAATGTGCCTCTGAGAGCCTTAGAATAGGGGTGGCGGTTCCCGATGAATTTCACAGATCGTGACCGATCGTGGTCTCGTGAGCGGCTTCCGAAGGGACCGCAACGGAGTTGCGAAAATCCCCCTAATAGGGGGTGCAGGGGGTTAGGAAGCCGTCAGGCAATGGATGCTATTTAGCATCAATTAATAAGTCCCAAAGGGACCGCAACGGAGTTGCGAAAATCCCCCTAATAGGGGGTGCAGGGGGTTAAGGAGCCGTCAGGCTATGGATGCTATTTAGCATCCATAGCCTGACAGGCGGTGATAGCAATCATCTTGTAGATATCATCCACAGAACATCCGCGGCTGAGGTCGTTTACAGGACGAGCGATACCCTGGAGAATAGGACCGATGGCATCGGCATTACCAAGTCTCTGAACGAGTTTATACCCGATATTACCCACTTCAAGATTCGGGGCAATGAGAACGTTGGCCTTGCCTGCAATCTCTGAACCGGGAGCCTTTTTCTGTCCAACGGAAGGAACGAGGGCCGCATCTGCCTGAAGTTCTCCATCAATCTTGAGGGTAGGATCGAGTTCTTTGGCAAGTTTGGTAGCCTCCACAACCTTGTCAACCACCTCGTGTTTTGCCGAGCCTTTGGTTGAGAACGAAAGCATTGCTACTCTCGGATCTTCAAATCCTGCGACGCTCTTTGCAGTCTGAGCCGTGCAGACAGCAATCTGTGCGAGTTGTGCTGCATCCGGCATAGGAGTAACTGCGATGTCGCCCATCACGAGAACTCCGTCCTCACCATATTGAGGCGTCTTGGTGAGAAGAAGCATAGCACTGCTGACACAGCTGATTCCAGGAGCACATTTGATAATCTGGAGTGCTGGACGAAGGGTGTCTCCGGTAGTGGAAAGGGCACCGCTGATCTGTCCGTCTGCATCTCCGCTCTTGATGATGAGACATCCGAAATAAAGAGGATTGTTGAGGACAGTCTCTCTTGCAACCTCAAGGGTCATACCCTTTTTCTGGCGGAGCTGATAGAGAAGCTGGATATATTCTTCTGTCTTTTCGCTTGTTGCAGGATCTATGATGGTGGCTTTTTCAATGTGCTGAAGACCAAGTTCAGCAGCGTATGCAAGGATTTTCTCACGGTTTCCAATCAGGATGATGTCTGCGAGTGAATCCCTGAGGGCCTGGTCTGCCGCTGTAATCGTGCGCTCCTCAAAAGACTCCGGGAGCACGATGCGCTGCTTGTTTGATTTAGCACGCGCAATGATGTTTTCTATAAGTGCCATATTTGTTTGACTGTTTGTGGAAAAAATTACATTATTCCAATTTGCGTGCGCCGTCGCTGATGACAACGTCGATTACCTTAGGCTCGTGACCGTATTTCTCTGCGAACGCAGCCTTTGCCTTTGCAATGAAAGGTTCATAGAGGTCTTTCTTCACAAGGTTGATTGTGCAACCGCCGAATCCGCCACCCATAATCCTTGAACCTGTAACTCCGCATTCTTCAGCTACAGTGGCGAGGAAATCAAGCTCTTCGCAGGAAACCTCATAATCTTTTGACATTCCCCAGTGAGTCTCGTACATACGTTTTCCTACAGTCTCATAATCGCCTTTAGTAAGGGCGTCGCACACGTCAAGGACACGTTTTTCCTCTCCGATGACATATCTTGCCCTCATATAGTCCTCCTCTGAAATCTGGTCTTTTATTGCCTCAAGCTGCTCCAAAGTAGCTCCACGAAGGAATTCCTGACCGAGAACCTTTGCAACCCTTTCGCAGGAAGCCCTGCGGGCATTGTAAGGAGAACCAACGAGTTCGTGTTTTACGCAGGAGTTGAGGAGAACGAGCTTGTAGCCGTGCTGCTCAGGATCGAATGGGAAATATTCAAATTCCATAGAGCGGCAATCAAGACGCATAAGGTTGCCTTTCTTGCCGAATACGGATGCGAACTGGTCCATAATTCCGCAATTTACTCCGCAATAGTTGTGCTCTGTGCTCTGACCTATGCGTGCAAGCTCAAATTTGTCTATGCCAAGGTTGAAAATGTCGTTGAGGGCGAAAGCGAAAGTGCATTCAAGTGCGGCAGAAGAACTCATACCTGCTCCGAGAGGAACGTCTCCGGCGAAAACTGTGTTGAATCCTTCGATTTTTCCACCTCTCTTAATTGTTTCCCTGCACACTCCGAAAATGTATCTTGCCCAGCTCTGTGCAGGAGCGTCTGCCTCTTCAAGTCCGAACTCGCAATATTCATCGAGATCGAGTGCAAAAGCACAAACCCTTCCTGTTCCGTTGAGTTTGATTTCTGCGATCATTCCTTTGTCAATCGCTCCAGGGAACACGAAACCTCCGTTATAGTCGGTATGTTCTCCGATAAGGTTGATTCGACCTGCAGATGCATAAAAGTCTCCATCGCAGCCGTAAAGCGTCCTGAATTTTTCAGCAATTCTTGATTTCATTGTTTTCGTGTATTATTTGTGAATTTTCAAAAAAATATCGTAGTGTTCAGTAAGGAATCTTCAAAGTTATTAAATATTTTCATTCGATGTGCCCAAGATATAAGAAATTTAAGTTTCTCATATATGAAACGATTATGAAACGATTGTCAGAAATCAATATCAAATACCAAATCCCAACTATTCCTTTTGAGTGTTGGGCACCAGGTGCGTACCTCATTCCAGGATGGACCTCCGTTATAGGACCATCTGACTCCTAAGGTGATAGGGAACTCAAGGGTTACAAAACTTCTGAACTTGACAGCGAATGAAGTACCAGCCGAGAACAACCCCCCGCTCTTGCCGATAAAGGTGTAGTCGAAATGAGGAACGATCTCAAGTCGTCTTATATAGAATACTGTTCCGAAAAGGGAAATGTCTCCTATGAAAACAGGAATACCGTAGTCTGCGGTGAGACGGACGCTGTTGTTGAATCGGTTTATGTAAGTGAGGCAATCCCCGTATTTTTCAAATCCGCGCGGAAGGGTGTTGACAGCCGAAGTGCTGAAAGGCACGGAGGTATCAAGTCTCTGCTGATATAAGGCAGTGATTTTCAGACCTTGTTGAGGTATGATACCAGGAAAATAGGAATATAGATAGGCATATCCCATAGGAGCGAGGAAATTGCCGGCACCGAAGTCTTTATTGCAGCCTAGTTCGATTCCGGCACCGAAACGGGGATAGATTCCTGAAGGAGCTACGGGAAGGGTGGAATAGGCACGGAGAGATGCAGTGAGCCTGTGCATAATTGAGTAACCGTTTTCCGTGTAAATGGTTATATTTTCATTAAGTGTATTATCTTCATTCAAAGTAAGTACCCCTCCAAGATAATTCTTCCTTATGACATCGTTGGTTATGTTCCAAGTCAATTTAGGTACTATGCCCCTCTTCCAACCTCCTGAAGAAAGATTGAATGGAATATAGACGGAAACTTTTCCGTTGAAGGAAGGTACATCCAATTTACTGCTCCTTAGAGAAACATACCAGTTGTCCTCATATTTTGAAAGAACTCCATAATAGCGTCTTGCAGCCCTGTCATTGAAGTCTGCTTGTATTTCAAATACCGGGTAAAGTCCTGAGTATGTGAATTTAAAATGTCCAGAGTGCCTCCAATGGGAACGGTCATAAGGGTCTTTATGGGCGGAATAGCCGATATGGGTGACGGCAGTTCCAAGACTATTCTGCGCGATGGCGGCAACTCCTGGAGAGACCAGCTCATAGAAATAGTCGTATGTGAAATTCATAATTTTCTCGGCGTTGAAATAGACCGGTGCCCAGGAATGGAAATTCAATATATGCGAAGCTTTGCGATATCTTTTGGGCTCAGAAAGTTGAATCTGTGCAGTGTCGCCAGGGAATTTCTGTCCCCTTTCGGCGGCCAAAGCTTTTTCCTGTGCCGTAAGTGCCTCTGCCATAGGATATTTATAAATATCTCTAAAATCAGTTTTCTCCTTTTGGAGATATTCGCCGTAGGTCTTTTCTATGAGGTTTCCATCGTAGCGGTTGGCGCTGTAGAATAAGACGCTTCCGCTGCTGTTCCATACGAAGTCCTCCGCTCCATATCTCGTGGATGTCATCCTGTAGATGGAGCCGTCCTCTATGTCCAGATAATAATACTCCTCGACTCCTGTCCTGTCGCAGGTAAAAGAAAGATTGTCTTCATATAAGCCCAACTGCTGGATTTTCACCGGCAGGGGTTCGACTTCAATTTTCCACTCATCGGAAAGGAACTCCCGTTCACTTGCTTTGACGGAATAAATTCCGAAACCTTCCTTTGATATGGCTGTTGCGAAGATTCTGTCTCCGCACCATAGGCTTTCAATCAATTGAAGACTGTCAGGAGCCGCTTTTGAAGACAATACGGCACCTGAAAAAGCATCGAGGATGCATAATCTCGTGCGACCGTTTTCGAGATATTCGCTCACGCAGAGGGTTTCCTCGGATTCAGACAGGGTGGGGTAGTGCATTCTGCCTTTTTTCGTCAGTCTGTGCTTCTTTCCCGTCTCCATATTCTTGCACATTATGATGGAATTGACTCTCTGTGACCATCTTATGTCGCTGATGTCCTCTGCCCAATAGAGCCGTCCGTATTTTTCCGACCAGGCGAGATTTTCCGGACTTTCCGTGAATGCTCCGTAACTTTTTTCATTTCCTCTTTCATCTATGCTGACAAGTCTTGGTGTGGCTGAGAGACTGGTTTTGACCCAAATGCTTCCTTCTCCGAAAGATTCGCCATTGGAATATTCAGTATAGATTTTCGGTTTTCTGCTCACACTGATGGATGGAATGAATGGTTTCCTGGACTCTATATTGCGTTGGAAATCGGCATTGAGGCTGTCCGCGATCTCGAAATATGCCGGTCGAATCTTCTTTCCTGTGTTCCATTTTACAACGTGGTCAAGTCCGAAGAGGTCGTATGGACGGCGTGTGATGAGGTTGAAATATTGTCCTGCAATGTCCGGTACACCATAGACATATCTCAAACCTCCGAACATCAGATAACCTGCCGTATAATAATTTGGCGTGTAATTCCTCTGTGAACCGAACCTCCATTTTTCCCAGTTTCTGAAATCACCATTGTCGAAGGCTATCATATAGTAGTTCAGAAAATCTCCAGACCTTCCTCTTCCGGATTTACTTAGCGCCGTTTCCGCCACCACTGCATCTCCTTCGAGCAT
>JBJEBO010000007.1:0-5333 GCA_051870155.1 Candidatus Cryptobacteroides sp. | reverse complement strand
CTTCATAAGTCTCAACTTCTTCAATATCAACTCTTCCGACAATTTACCCGGAACATCTTTCAATGGAATATGCCCTGTCACGACTCCGACCTTAAGCTGATCACAGACCATAATCATAGCCACTTCATCCACGCCGAACTCTTTTTCAAGATACTCAGTATGACCGGTGTATCCAAATCCTTCGTTCACCATAGCCCTCTTGTTGATAGGAGCGGTGACGAGCACATCGATAAGACCTGCCTTAAGGTCCTCAACAGCGCATTTGAGGGAGGTCATTGCCGATTTAGCGGATTCTGGAGTTGATTGTCCCGGCTCTACGAACACATTCTCCGGCAAACAGTTGACTATGTTTATCCTCTTCGGATGAATATCCTTTGCCGATGTCACAACATTGGTGTTGACCTGCTCTATATTATGAATCTGCTTGCGATAGAAGCCGAATATCTTTGATGAGCCATAAATGACAGGGGTACACAAATCCAACATCCTCTCATCGGCGAGGGCCTTGATGATAACTTCATAGCCGATGCCGTTCCCGTCACCCTGAGTTATGCCTACTGTTAGTTTCTTTGCCATATAAAAATTCCATATTGTCAATAATTCTACAAATATATGAATTTTACTCCCATTTTTGACTATTTCGGCTGTGTTTTTGTTATTTTTGTGGTCACAAATGGGAGAGGAGAGACTGATTTATGGACAAGAGCCGACACAACGAACTCGATACTGACATACAATTTTTGCCCGGAGTGGGTCCCAAAAGGGCAAAGCTGCTGCGTGATGAGCTCGGCGTAAGCACTTTCGGAGATCTCGTCAGGCTCTATCCGTTCAGGTATATAGACCGGACAGGTTTCACTCTTATAAGGGACATCAGACCCGATATGGCATATATCCAAGTCAGGGCTAAGGTGACAAAAGCGGAACTCGTCGGGGACGGGAAGGCGAAAAGACTCACGGTCTATGTCTCAGACGGGACCGGGGAGCTCCAGACTGTTTATTTCAAAGGCTTGAAATGGACATCGGAAAAACTCGTTCAAGGAAAAGAATTCATATTTTTCGGGAAACCGTCTTCTTTCAACGGAAGAATCAATCTCGTTCATCCAGAAATAGATCCGGTGCCTGTGGAAGGAACTTCGGAGGGCGGAAGTCTCACGGGGGTGTATCCGAGCACTGAGAAGCTCAAGAACGCAGGGATTACCGGCAAGGCTATGAACAAGATGATGGCCGCAGCCCTCAACGCCGTGCTTCCCTATATATCCGAACCTCTGCCGGAGAGTCTGCTAAGGGAAAAGGGACTTGTTCCTATCCATTTCGCCCTACGCAACATCCATTTTCCCAAAGACCTGACATCACTCGAGAAAGCGAAATACAGGCTCAAATTCGAGGAACTTTTCCTTCTGCAACTTTCGCTCCTGAAACAGAAATATGTTAGAAGCAGGAATGTGAAGGGCATCGCAATGCCTAAAGTCGGGGAAGCCTTCAACAAATGCTATGAATCTCTCCCCTTCCCTCTAACAGGAGCGCAAAAAAGGGTGATAACGGAAATACGCAACGATATGAAAAGCGGGAGGCAGATGAATCGTCTCCTGCAGGGTGACGTTGGTAGCGGCAAGACTATGGTAGCAGTACTTACAGCTTTGATAGCAACAGGGAATGGATTCCAGGCCTGCATAATGGCTCCAACGGAAGTTCTTGCAAGACAACATTATAGGAACATTACCAAATATCTGTCCGGAACGGGAGTGAAGGCTGCGGTGCTTACAGGAAGCAGCAAAACAGCGGAAAGAAGGGAAATACATTCAGGTCTTGTGGACGGCTCCATAGGAATAATAGTTGGCACCCACGCTCTGATAGAGGACACGGTTCAGTTCAAGAATCTCGGACTGGCTATAGTTGATGAGCAGCATCGGTTTGGAGTGGAGCAGAGAGCAAAGCTCTGGAGCAAGTCATCCTGCGGGATTGCGCCACACATCCTCGTTATGACTGCCACTCCGATTCCAAGAACTCTGGCGATGACTCTATACGGGGATCTCGACGTATCGGTTATCGACGAAATGCCTCCTGGAAGAAAGCCGGTGCAGACAATCCACGCCTTTGAGAACAAGAGACCGGCACTCAACAAGTTCCTGAAGGACCAGATTGCCTTGGGAAGGCAGGTTTTCATAGTCTATCCATTGATTTTCGAGAGTGAGAAAATGGATTACAAGAATCTCGAAAACGGATATGAACAAGTAGTCAAGGACTTCCCCTTCCCACCATACAAGACGGCAATCGTGCACGGACAGCAGGCCAACGACGAGAAGCAGTTCAATATGGATGCCTTTGTCGCGGGACGGGCAGACCTGCTTGTCGCAACTTCAGTGATAGAGGTGGGGGTTGATGTGCCGAATGCCTCAGTGATGGTGATAGAAAGCGCGGAAAGGTTCGGGCTCAGCCAGTTGCACCAATTGAGGGGACGGGTGGGACGCGGTTCCGAGAAATCTTATTGCATTCTTATGACAGGAAGCAAGCTCAGCAACGAATCCAAGAAGAGGATAGATCTAATGTGTTCGACAGAAAACGGATTCGTCCTCGCAGAGGAGGATATGAAGATGAGAGGACCTGGAGATATGGAGGGAACACAGCAGAGCGGGCTCCCGGTGTCGCTGAACATAGCGTCATTGGCCAAGGACGGTATCATTCTGAATGAGGCAAGGGATTGCGCGCAAAGGCTGCTTGATGCCGACCCGGATCTGGCTGCAAGGGAAAATGCGGGCCTCGCCACTGAGATGAGACAGGAAAAATATAAGATAAGGGATTATAGTAAAATCAGTTAAATTATGGTAGCCGAACTGCTGAACAAATATATATGGTTGACAAACACCCTGCTAAGTACGGCAGACAGGGGGATGAGCCTTAAAGACATTTCCGAAAGATGGGAGGAAAGATTCGGGACGAGCTATTCAAGGAGGACATTCAATAATCATAGGGAGTGCATAGAGGAAATCTTCGGCATAACCATAGAATGTAACAGAAGCACTAACAAATACAGGATAAGGGAGTCTTCCAGTCTCAATGACAGTCAATCGAAATGGATGATAGACACCTTTTCCACAAGCAGTCTCCTGATGCAGGGAAAAGAGAGGCTTGCAGGAAGGATTTCAGTGGAGGAAATACCATCAGGTCATATCTACCTGACGGCTATAATGGATGCGATGATGGACAACAGGGTGCTGTCAGTGGCATATAAAAAATATATGTCTGAATCGGAAACGGTCTATACCTTGCATCCTTACGCACTGAAAGAATCTTCAAAAAGATGGTATCTTGTCGCCTGGTGCGCAGAAAGGGATGAAGTAAGGGTATATTCCCTCGACAGAATAAAGGCCCTGGAGCAAACTACGGCAAAATTCAATATGCCCAGGAATTTTGACGTTGACGAATTGTTTTCAACAAGTTACGGAATATATCTCACAAAGGAGAAGCCTTGTACCATCATCTTTGAGGCGAGGGGGAAGGAAGTTTCTTATCTACGTGACCTGCCTGTTCACAGAAGCCAAAAAGAAATCCTCACTGAGGATGGCCGGAGCAGATTTTCCATTTTCGTCAGCCCGGACAAGGAACTGCTGATGGAATTGTGCAAGCACGGAAGCGGGATCACCGTCATATCTCCGCCCGAAGTGAGAGATGCAGTCATAACCGAATTGAAGAATGCACAGAAAAACTATGAAAGCATTCTTCAAGAAGACAAATTTCAAGAATAAGAAAATAATTATTACTTTTGAAAATATTTAACATTTTGCTATGGCAAGAAAGAATTTACTCGAAGTTTTAGGTATAATCGCCGGCGTTCTCATTATTGTCGGCGGAGGCATCGTAATTTTCAAGGCAATGTTCGTCAATTCAGACCCAATCGATGAAGAGGGCTACATCGGAAAGAGCGAAATCGTCGTCAAGGACGGCATTATGACTCCGGAAGCCCTTCTGGCTTTCGGCAGGCTTTCTGACCCTCAGGTGTCGCCTGACGGGAAAAAGATTCTGTATGGAGTATCCTACACTTCAGTTCCGGAAAACAGGAGTTGCAGGAATCTTTTCCTCTGCAACATAGACGGTTCTTCTCCTGTACAGCTGACCCATTCAGGGAAAAGCATCTCCAATGCAAGATGGTCTGCTGACGGGAAGAAGATACTTTTCATCACCTCAGGACAAATACATATTGCCACCCTCAAAGGGAGTGAAGATGCACCACAGTTGAAAAATGTGCGCAAAATCAGCGACATCCCCGGGGGAATCGGAGAATTCAAACTATCTCCGGACCAAAGCAAATTGATGTATGTCAGCTATATAAAAGGAGGGATGAAAACTCCTGCCGACTGCTGGAAAGATCTTGACAAGGCCACAGCATATAGCACTGATGACCTGATGTACAGACATTGGGACCATTGGGTGACTGAAATTCCGCACACCTTCATTTCTGAAGTCAACCTGAAGAAACCTGGAAAAGTACAGATCCTACCGGAAACTTCATCAGACATCCTCGAAAATCTTCCTTATGAATTACCAATAGAGCCATTCGGCGGACTGGAGCAATTGGACTGGCATCCTGACAACAGGCATATCGCATATTCCTGCAAGAAACTCAGCGGCAAGAAATACGCATTCTCCACGAACACCGAAATATTCATCCGCGACACCAAGACCGGCACGGAAACCGTGATTCCTGTCAATGGAGGATATGACACCGACCCTGTATGGTCACCTGACGGAAGCAGAATTTGCTGGGTAAGTATGGAAAGAGATGGATATGAGGCTGACAAGCAAAGACTTATGATAGCAGATGTAACCTTTGCTGAAGATGGGACCGCAAGCGTATCAGGTATCAGAGACCTCACGGCTGAATTCAAATACAACGTTTCCGGACCGGTATGGAACTCTGATTCACATACGATTTATTTTGCAGCCCTCGCAGAAGGACTCCAGGGCATATTCAGGACTGGAATAGAGGTTGGAAACGCCGTGGAAAGACTCACAGGAGACGATCTCTGGTTTGATTTCGGTTCACCTTTCCTTATCGAAGAATCAGAAGAGGGACTTGGTCTTCTTGCCACCTGGTGCAGTATGGATTTCCCGACCGAACTTGTGAGGGTTGACATTAATGGAAACAAAACTTCCTGCACGCCTTTGACTGATGAGAACGGACATATCCTCTCTCAACTTGCCCCACACAATACCGAAGCGAGGATGATAAAAACTGTCGATGGAAAAGATATGCTCACCTGGGTGGTCTATCCTCCTGAGTTCGACGCATCCAAGACATACCCTGCCATCGAGATTTGCCTCGGTGGTCCTCAAGG
>JBJEBO010000006.1:0-5334 GCA_051870155.1 Candidatus Cryptobacteroides sp. | reverse complement strand
TCTGGTTATAGGAACCGGAATGACCGGCGCCACCGGAGAAGCCCCTGTTATAGGTGAAACACGCAATCTCGTTCCCGGAGCGGCAGGAACAACATATCCGATTCCACGTCTCGGAATTCCTGCCATCGTACTTGCAGACGGTCCTGCAGGTCTCCGCATTGACCCTCTGCGTGAGGGCGATGAAAACACCTATTATTGCACCCATTTCCCTATAGGAACCCTCCTTGCTTCCACCTGGAATACCGAACTTGTGGAGCAGGTCGGAGAATCAATTGGTAATGAAGTACTTGAATATGGTGCCGATGTGCTTTTAGCACCTGCACTCAACATCCATCGCAACCCTCTTTGCGGTCGAAACTTCGAATATTATTCAGAAGATCCGCTCGTGAGTGGAAAGATTGCCGCCGCTTATGTGAAAGGTATCCAGAGCAATGGTGTGGGCACATCAATCAAGCACTACGCACTTAACAACCAAGAAACCAACCGTATGAAAAACGATGTGCACGTCAGCCCTCGTGCCGTTCGCGAAATCTATCTGAAAGGTTTCGAAATCGCTGTCAAGGAGTCCCAGCCGTGGACAGTGATGTCTTCTTACTACTATGTCAACGGGGTATATACCTCAGAAAGCAAAGACCTCCAGACCACTATGCTCCGTGATGAGTGGGGCTTCAAAGGAATGGTTATGACCGACTGGTTCGGAGGCAAGGATGCCGTAGCCCAGATGGAAGCAGGCAATGATATGCTCCAGCCTGGACGCGCCGGTCAGTTTGAAGACATTGTTGCAGGTGTTCGCGAAGGACGTCTTTCAGAAGCAGTCCTTGACAGAAATGTGAAGCGTGTTCTGGAACTTATCGTCAAGTCTCCGCGCTTCAAGGGCTACAAATACAGCAACAAACCGGACCTCAAAGCTCACGCCGCCGTCACAAGGCAGTCAGCCGTTGAAGGTATGGTTCTTCTTGAAAATAATGGTGTTCTTCCGTTATCATCCCAAATCAGGAACATCGCCCTTTTCGGAACCACATCTTATGACTTCATCGCCGGCGGCACAGGTTCCGGAAATGTGAACCGCGCCTATACCGTTTCCCTTGCTGAAGGTCTTGCAAATGCCGGATATTCAACGGATTCCAATCTTGCTTCCCTTTATGCCAAGTACATAGAAGAGGAAACGGAAAGGCTCAACCCTAAGAGTGATGATCCAATGGCTATGTTTATGCCTAAGGTCCGTGCAGGAGAATTCATTCCTTCTGCTGAACTCCTTTCAAAGACGGTGGCTTCCAATGATGTTGCAATCATCACCATCGGACGCAACTCAGGAGAATTCTTTGACAGGAAGATTGCTGATTTCACACTTTCTGCAAATGAATCAGGTATGATTAAGGCGGTATGTGATGCCTTCCACGCTGCTGGAAAGCAGGTTGTTGTGCTTCTCAATATTGGAGGAGTAATAGAGAGCGCTTCCTGGAAGAATCTTCCTGACGCTGTTCTTTGCGCTTGGCAGGCAGGCCAGGAGGGAGGAAACAGCGTGGCTGATGTCCTAAAAGGAGTTGCCTCTCCTTCAGGCAAGCTCACGATGACCTTCCCTGTGGCTTATAGCGACCACGCATCCTCTGCAAACTTCCCGATTGACCTCAAATTCGGAATGTTCGGCAAGGATGAGGCTGCAGAGCCTCAGAGAAATGTGGACTACACCGAGTATGAGGAGGGAATCTATGTTGGTTACCGCTGGTTCGACAAGCAGAATAAGGCTGTCTCATATCCGTTTGGCTACGGTCTTTCATACACTTCATTTGAATGGAGCAAGCCTGAAATCAAAGTCGGGAAAGGGGAGACTATCGTTTCTGTTGAGGTGAAGAACACAGGTTCAGCAGCAGGAAAGGAAGTAGTTCAGCTCTATGCAGCTGCACCTTCAGGTTCTCTTGACAAGCCGGCTAAGGAGCTCAAGGCATTTGCCAAGACACGTGAACTTCAGCCTGGTGAGTCCCAGATAGTTACACTCACCGTCAAAGATGCGGACCTTGCTTCTTACGATGAAGTCTTGAATGCCTGGGTAACAGATGCAGGACAATATACCTTCCTTCTCGGAGCATCGTCCCGCGACATCCGCGCCACCCTCTCATCAGAGGTCAAAGGTTCAAAGGTAAAAACCAACGCCCTCTCCTTCAACAAATAATTTAGAGTAAGAACTTTTGACTCAACCCCACCGATTTAAGAGGCCGACTAAATCACTTTAGCCGGCCTCATTTTTTTACCTTATTGCAATTTAGATTTTTTGAATATTCATTATAGTATCATAAATTAATATTTATGACTAAATATTTGGTATAAATAAACAAATATGTATATTTGTGGTATTATGAATGAAGTATTAGCAGCGGACCTCTATGGGAAGTCCAACAATGACATTGTTATAGAGCTCGGCAAACGATTCAGAGACTACAGAATCGCATTACGACTGACACAGAAAGAAATTGCTGAACAGACAGGTCTATCCGTAATGACGATAGTTCGTTTTGAAAATGGCGAGGGATCCGCCATCAGATTGGACAATTTCGTAGCTCTGATGAGAACTATCGAGCGTCTGGAAGGAATTTCCGAATTGATACCTGAAATTCCGGCGAGCTTGTATGATCGCCAGACTGTTCGTGATAATGTGAAACGAAGAGTAAGAAGGAGAAAAAATGAGAAATAATATTTTAACCGTCCTGTTATATGGGAAGGAAATTTGCAAATTGCAATGGCTGGGAGGGTACAGAAAAGGTTTCGGGAAAACGGGTTCCATTGTATCCTTCAACCCGAATTATCACACATTTGGTTTTGATGTGGATCCTTTGGGACCTTACAGACTATCAACATATTTGGTGCGTAAAGGAATGTCGGACATCTGTCGTCAAAATGATTATGAAGGACTTCCGCGATTCCTGAGTGTTTCGCTTCCTGATGACTGGGGTAATCAGGTGTTCTCGCAATGGATTGAAGCGAATAATCTCAGAAGTCACGACATAACATCTGTTGACAAGCTGTCATTTATCGGCAGAAGGGGAATGGGGGGCTTCGAATTCGTACCTCAGATGTATAACCCGTCGTATAATCAATTGTCAAAGGATTGTATCCGGATTGCGAAGTTCATCTTGATTCCGCTTCAGTTTCTCATTCGTGCGACAATATTATCGAAACAGCACTCTCCATCTTGAATAACAGAATGCCGAGTATTATGGACGCTGATTATTTGTGGTAGGTCTCTTTGTAGGTTTGAAATTCAGAACAACGAATCCATATCGATTTTTGCAATAATCTGATCGCTGTACATCCCATCCTTCATTCCGAATGTGGTAATCATTGTCGGGATTATACTGCTCCGGGTTCCTGTAACTTTCCTGAATACACTTATACGATTCTGTATTTTCAGAAACTCCTCTTTGTCAAGACTATACAAGCCTTCGCAATATTTTACCTCGCAAAGGTTTATGGTGTTGTCGGCACGGTCGATTATGATATCTATTTGTGCTCCGTTTTCAATTTGACTGGTTTTCCATGCATAGAACTCTGTTGATACGCTTGATATTCCCAATGCAGTTTTAATCTGTTGGATATGTGCCTTGCAGATGCGCTCAAAGGCGAGACCATACCAGGCTGTAATTTCGGGAGTATTAATATTCCTAGTCCAGAAATGCTCTTCCACGATATTCTTGCGTGCAAAGCTATTGTAGAAGATTGTATAAAAATCCACCAATTGGAATATCGCTGAGTTCTCCTTTATATTCTTCTCACGTACATTGTACTTGCGCAAGAAGTCGCAATACACAAGGTCTGTCAGCATATCACCCAGCTTTCCGTTATTTGAAGTTTTCATTTTCTCGCTCAACTCCACTCTGGTGAGTCCCTTCGGGTGTTTTGCAAGGAGTGAGATTATTTCGATGTAAGGTTGAGGATTCTTGAACAGCGAAGAGAACAATCTGCGATACTCTTTCTTCAACTCTGCATTTTCACTGAAAAACAGTCTGTCCAATCCAGTTGCGGGGCTGTCAGTCTTTTCAAACAGACTCATATAATAGGGGATTCCACCAATCGCCATATACGTTTGCAGGATACTGAGACGATTCCAAACGAAGCTGTTTTTTGAGAAAAACTCTTCCGCTTCTCCAAGTGTGAATGGATGCAGGTGGATTTCGTGGGTGATACGGTCGTGAAGACCTCCGTGATTATCTATGACATTTCGCACCATCCACGATGTAGCTGAGCCGCAGACAATCAGCATAATTTCCGGCTGCCAATTTGCCCAATTGTTCCAAAAGTGCCCCAAAGCATTTACAAACCCTGCCTTAGGAGTGTCTAGACAAGGCAATTCGTCAATGAAGATTACACATCGCTTCCCACGTTCAATCTTAGATTCCAATAGTTGACGAAGTGCGAAGAATGCGTCAATCCAGTTCTGATTCTTCTTGCCTTTGTAGCCATACGTTTTCAACGCAGTATGGAATGCAGTCATCTGTTCAGATTTGCTGCCCTCCATAACTCCTGTCATATCGAAGGAAAATTGATTATTGAAGTGCTGTCGGATAAGATATGTCTTGCCTACCCGTCTTCTGCCATATACGGCTATAAATTCAGACTTTCCAGAATTGTAATATTGATCAATCTGTGCCAATTCTTTTTTTCTTCCAACTATAATCTGTTCCATACAACTGTTTTTTTTGTATAAAGACAAAAATAGTGATATTTTCCGAAAAAGTGCCGATAACCTGCGAAAGTTGCGATATTTTTGTAACTTTCGCAGGTTATCGACTGATTTGTCCTGATTTTACTGACCTTCCCTGAGAATGGTTGACATTAGACTGACGTTTGGGATAAATGATTGAGCAGGGCTTGGCAGCCGGTGGTGATGTCGCTGAATGCTTGCTCGAAATTGGCTGTGTACCAAGGGTCTGCCACGTCGCGAGTGCTTCCGGCAAATTCCATCATACGATGAACCTTGTCCATATTTTCCCCTCCGACAATCCTGCTAAGAAGCTTTTCGTTCGATGAATCCATAATGACTACGATATCGGCTTGACGGAACTCATCTATGGTGATTCTGTGTGCACGATGATGACCGTATGGTATTCCGTGGCGGCTCAGTGTATTTGCCGCATAGTGGTAGATTCCATTGCCTTCTTCCTCATAAGATACGGCAGCCGATGATATATCAAATTCATCTTCCATACCCTTTCTCTTTACGATGTCCTTCATAATGAACTCCGCCATCGGAGATCGGCAGATATTGCCGTGGCACACAAAAATTATTTTCATACTATCAAAAATTTTTACATTTATAAAAATTTTGTGAGAGTATGATAG
>JBJEBO010000005.1:0-5355 GCA_051870155.1 Candidatus Cryptobacteroides sp. | reverse complement strand
CACAGCTTCGGGCTCGATTGGCCTCATGCTGCGATGATATAGACAACGCTCGCTCGTGAGCAGGTCCTTTGCTTTCGCCCTGTATGCGTTGTTCTTATGGTTGACCTCAATGACCCTCTGATCAGCTGCGCCCTTGTAGCACATGCCCCTCAATGGGCATCCAACACAGAGGGCTCCGACAACTACACAGCGTGCTTAAGTAAAACCGAAAATCACCGTCACGGGCGATGTGCCACTCAAAGCATATAATGGTGTTTCGTACGGACGGTGATTTTCGGGTTATAATAAATTCTTTACCTCGTCATAGATAAGTCCGCAAAGTCGTATTATTTGTCGGTCGGAACTGTTGAATTGAGATTTCAGGTACCGGGCGAGTTTTAGTCTGGAACTTGTATCCAGTGTGCGTATATCATTTTTACCGAACAGTTTCTTGCAGAGTTCATTTTTATGTTGTCGCATTTCCTGCAATGGTATTGACAGATGTGAAATACTTCCGCCTCTTGATTCGATGTCACTATCTTTTGAATTGCAAAGGAAATAGTTGAAACTCTTGTGACTCTTGAACAGGTCTTCAACTATTTTATATGCAACATACTCTCCTGGAAACACCATATTGTCAATCATTTTAACAGGTTTATTATATGGTTTCCTGGTTTTCATTTCAGAACGCAGTTGCATAGCGGTTTTCTGTGATGAATAAGACCATTCCTCAATTGTCCATATAGGAGCAGCCCATCCCATTGGATTCCTAAACATCAGCGGTCCGCTTGACCATGGATAGTCCAACGCATTATATGGTAAGCCTCCGGAAGGAGCATTTTTTAGAGTGTAGCAGATAGCTGTCTTAAGGTATCTGTCAGTGTCAATCATCTGATGGCTTATCTGAACGGAATCAAGTTTGTTCTTTTCTCCGTGTTTTGTTGATATATACATTGATGTTCTTCGTATATACTCGTGAATAAACTTGTTGCATTCATCAAGTTCGCCATGAAGGACAAAATGTATATGGGTATCCATTAAAGAGAATGCTAGAATCTCAAGCTCATATTTTGATGATACATTGTATATACGGTTCATCCCGTCCTTGAAATCTGTATTGTCATAAAACAATGCATCTATGCTCACACCGTCTGTATAGAAATGCCAGCAACAGTTCACTTTTGTTTCTGTTCCTCTGATGAAAGGCTTGTTGATAGACAGATCCTCGATTAGACTGTTGAGTCTTTTGTCACTTAGTTCCATACACAAATCCATCGCCTCTAGTGGCAATTCTCTGCTAAGATAGTATTTTCTGCAGAATAAGGTATATTTTTTCTGCAGAAATTAGGTAAAATAGCCGATACATCCCAAACCCGAAAATCACCGTCCATACGGATCGGCCTCTATTGCTCTTAGATGGCATTCTGCGCGGACGGTTCGGTGTATTTGGCCGAACCGTCCATACTCTTTTTAACACACCAATTGATTATCAGATAATTACAATATTTTACTATGGACGGTGATTTTCGGGTTAGGAATATGTTACTTTGTCCACTAAATGAGGGGTGTATGTGGATAAAATATGCAACTCAACCAGGATTGCCGTTGAGCCACCTTTTCGTCATTCCCGGCTGGACCAGGAATCCCACTGATGGGGCAGATGCCCGATCAGGTCGGGCATGACGGAAACGGAAGGGCCATGCATGACGGAAAAGAATAGTCGGGCATGACGGAAACGGAAGGTCGGGCGGTGCCTAGTACACCACTCGTGAAATTCACCTGGGCGCCGAGATGACAGAGTTCCGCTTCGCTCCATCCACCCTTCGGAACTTCGTTCCTTCGGGACCCGCTCACGAGGCCGCGGCTGGCCACGCTCTGGCAGAGCCCTCCGACAACTACACAGAATGCCTTAGTAAACCAGAAATAATATTATAAAAAAGAAGCCGACCACAAAAGGTCGGCTTCAATTTTTGTTATTTTGCCAGAGGCTATTCAGCCTTTGGACACATTCTGATTTCAATGAAGTTATTCTGAGCGAGGAGAGCCTTCATTGCAGCCTGGATGTCAGCTGCAGTGAGGTTATTGACTGCCTCTTCATATTCCTTGTCATAATCAATGCCATACCTTGTATAAAGCTGGGTATTGTTATGCCAATAACTGTTGTCAATTCTCTTCTCAGGAATGTTCTTCTTGAAGTTCTCAACAGTGCGAGTGAAGAATTCCTCTGTAGGTCCCTGTTCTGCAAGCTGGGTCATACCTTCAAGTGCAAGCTCTGTGAGCCTGTCAACCTGCTGAGGGTTGGTATCGAAATAAACATTCATCACAACATTCTCTGCAGGCACCTTTCGCACCCTGCACCAAGCGGAAGCACCGTACGTTCCACCTTCTTCTTCACGGAGAGTGTCGGTATAAATCATATTGAGGATGTAGGCGGCAGCCTCATAAACCACACTGGTCTTCACTGAATAAGGAATGTCAGCCTTTACAGAGAGATACTCGGTGTTCTTAGGAGCTTCCATCTTGACTTCAAACTTGTTCTCAACCTTACCGTTCACCTGAAGTGGAACATTCTCAGCTACATAAGTAGTTGCCTTCTTGCCTTTAGGAAGAGAACCGATATACTTCTCAACCATTGGTTTGAGGGTTGCAAGATCCACATTACCAGTAATGAAGAGGGTTGCGCCTGCGGCATCCTTGAACAACTGACGATATGCTTTCTCATAGTCCTTTACAGAAACCTCATCAAGAAGAGCTTCATCAAGGATGATTTCACGTGGGTTATTGCCATAGACGGTCTTGGTCATCTCATTCTGGAAAATGAAGTCAGGCTGGTTGATGATGTTAGGAAGCACCGCTCTGATCTGCTCAATTCCCACATTGAATTCGTTCTCGTCAAAACGAGGCTCCACAAAGTTCAGATACATAAGCTGAAAGGCTGTCTCAAGATCCTTCGGAGTGCAGCTTGCAGATATGCCGTGACGGAAATGCTCAATAGAAGCATTGACATATACAGTCTTGCCGGCAAGCATCTTGTTGAGCTGGGTGCGAGGGAATTTTGAAACTCCACGATTCATAGTGAAGAGAGTGACGATGTTGTCCTCAAGTGCTTTGAGGTCTTCCGTTGCAAGGAGAGACTTTCCTCCGTCAATTGCCAATTCCATCATCACCTCATTCTTTTTGTATTCGGTAGGAAGGACAACGACTTTCACCCCATTCTTGAGGACCCAAACAGTAGAGCCATAAATTCCTTTGGTTTCACTCTTTACCTTTGAGCCTTTGAGGGTAGCAGGGTCAAGGAGAGGCTCATTTGCAGCAGCAGTTTCGTTTGCCTGAATATCTGAAGCCTGAACTTCAGCAATTACATTGAGAATTTCCTCTTTGGTAGGATACTCGGCACCTTCTTTTTCAATCCCCTGATAAAGAACTACAAGATTGTTTGCCGGGATCAGCTGACCAAGCATCTGGTTCAAGAGCGGTGCACTCAACTGTCCGCAGATAGCCTTTGCCACTTCATACTCAGTAGCCGGCTCCATATAAGAATAATTGTCGAAGAAGTTGTTGATGAGATCCTGTACGAAATCTGCATTTTCCCTTGTATCAGCACCTTCTGCAGCTTTTTCATATATATTGAGAACCTTTGCCTTAGCTCTTTCCACCTCGTCGTCAGTAAATCCGAATCTCTTCATCTTCTCCACTTCGGTGTAGAATGCCCTGAGTGCGTTGAGAGAATTTTCTTTACCGCCCTTGCTGTTTACATTTCCGCAAACAGACTCGCAAGTCTCACATATATCATAAATGTATAAAGAAGCACTATTAAACGGTGCAGCCGGATCAGCTGAAATGTCACCCAATCTCTCTGCCATAACATAATATATGTATGACTTTATGATGCCCATCATCATTCCGACATCAGTGTTGTTCAACTGTTCAGGCATTGCCTCACCCTTCCAATAAATCTCGAATCCTTCTGAAGCATTCTCCGGGTCGGTAAGAATTGCAACAATAGGTTCCTCATTATCCGGAATCTTGTTCACTGCCTTCGGAGTAGGGTTCTCAACTGCCGGGATGTCGCTAAAGAGAGTCTTGATTTTTGCCTCAATCTGGTCAACGTCAATATCACCGACTACAATCAAAGCCTGAAGATCAGGACGATACCAGGTCTGGTAGAAATTCCAAAGGCTCTCAGGCTTGAATGTTTCAAGGTTTTCCTGACTTCCGATGAGGGTACAAGTCTCATATTTGCTGCCACCGTAAAGATATGGGAGTGATTTCTCGAACATCCTCCAGCTTGCACTATTCCTTGTCCTCTTTTCCTCAATGATGACACCTCTTTCCTTGTCGATTTCCTCCGGATCGCAAGTCACGAAATGAGAATAGTCGTGCATAACAAGCAGACAGGTGTCTATGATTCCTTCCCTTGTGACAGGCATATTGTTGAGCATATAGGTGGTCTGCTCGATGCCTGTGGCTGCATTGATGTTCCTTCCGAAACTGGCACCAATCTTCTGGAGATATTCGAGCATCTGTTTGCCCGGAAGATTCTTGGTTCCGTTGAAGCACATATGCTCAAGGAAGTGAGCAAGCCCATCCTGATCCGGAGTTTCCTGAATAGCTCCCACATTGGTAGCAAGGTAGAACTCCGCCCTTCCGGCAGGTTTATCATTGTGCCTGATGTAATAGGTCATTCCGTTTTCGAGCTGACCTTTCTTTACAGCAGGATCGTTTGGCAGCGGTGTCTGTGCACTTGCTGCAACGGCAGCAACGAGGGCTGCCACAATCAAAATCAATTTTTTCATATTACAAAAATAAATATATCGTTTCCATTATTTCGTCACAAAACGGCATAATAGTTTCATCCGCAAATATAGGTAGAATTTTACGATAAACAATAATAAATTAATGTTTTTTATATAAAAAATCTCTCCACGCGCTTCGCTTGTTCGAGATGATATTTTAAGAAATTTTGAATCATCCTCTTAAATAAGTATGACAAATTGAACAAAGTTAGCAAAAAACAGACTAATCTCTCCAAATATTAGGAAAAAATGGTAAATTCGCTTGAACGTAAAAATTATTTAACATTAAGATGCTTGAAGATTTCAGACTGAAAGTATTCATAACGGTGGCGGAGGAAGGAAGCTTCACCAAGGCATCCTTGCGCCTTGGTATAAGCCAACCAGCTGTAAGTCAAAATATTGCAGAACTTGAAAAAGTTACAGGAACAAAACTTTTCGACCGTCTCCCCGGAGAAGTCCGACTGACTGACGCAGGAAGGGTGTTTCTGGGCTATGCCAAAGAGATTGAGGCTTCCTATCTCACTGTACCCCCCCCCCCCCCCCCCCCCCCCCCCCCCCCCCCCCCCCCCCCCCCCCCCCC
>JBJEBO010000004.1:0-5356 GCA_051870155.1 Candidatus Cryptobacteroides sp. | reverse complement strand
GGATGGCGCTGAGAGGGCGAACAGGGCACAGGTTCTCACAGGCTCCGCAGCCTATGCAACGCTCAGGGTTCGGTACCGGAATCAAAGGAGAAGTATTGTCCTCCGGATCCTTCCTCACGAGTCTTATCGCTCCCGCCGGGCAATGCCTTGCACAGTTGCCGCAACTTACTCCTTCCGTATTGGCGATACAAGTCTCAAGAGAAACCACGGCGTGCCCTGTCTGGATGGAAGATTTTTCTTCCACGCTTATTGGAAGAATGGCTCCCGTCGGACACACTTGCGAGCAGATGTTGCATTCAGGCCTGCAATATCCTCTGTCAAAAGCCATCTCCGGCTGGAGAAGAGTCTTGAGGGAAGATGACGGACGCAACACTGAGTTCGGACAGTTCTGGACACAAAGCTGGCAGCCGGTGCAATGGTCGTGGAAATGCTTGTGACTCTGCGAACCTGGAGGCGTGAGCCTGTTTTCTCTTGCCGTTTGTTTCTTGAGCAATGGGGCAAGTCCTCCGTCTGTCTTGACCTGGGCTTTCAGTGCTACTCCAGTTCCTACAACCGCTGCTGTAGTGATGAAAGCCCTCCTGCCTGAATCTGTGGATTCTTTTCCATCTGAAGCATTCTGTGCCTTTTGGGGGGCGCGACGCCTTGAAAGGGTGTATGATATAGCTCCTTCATTGCAGGTGTCGATGCAGTCCATACATCCAATGCAACGGCTATAGTCGATTTTGTGATGTTCCATATCTATGCAGGAAGATTTACACTGCTTTCCGCACAATTTGCATCCTCTGCATTTTGAACTGTCGATTTGCACTTTGAGAATGGAAAAGCGGGATATGAAACCGAGAACTGTTCCCACAGGGCATATTGTATTGCACCAGGTACGTCCGTTTTTCCAGGCCAGAACGGCTATAAGAATGAATGTTATCGCAGCGATTACAAATGTCCCTATTCCTTTGATCCATACCTCTTTCCCGTAAAAAGCATAAGTGCCGGCCTTTTCAGAGATCAGTGCGAGAAGGTTGTTTCCCGCCTCGTAAATTGGTGCGAAAAGGCTTGATGCGATTCTTCCATAGGCGCTGTATGGTGCTATTAATATGGCGATTGAGTTGAGTCCGGCCACCATCAGAACGATGAATATTGCCAAAACTACTATTCTAAGGATTCTTTTCTCCGGGGAATACGAAAAACGGAATCTATTCTTCTTCTTTGTCTTGCTGTGAATCCAGGAAATTATATCCTGCATCACTCCGAGCGGACAGATGACAGAGCAGTAAACCCTTCCGAAAACCAGGGTAAGAAGAATGAGTCCGATTACTATCCCGAAATTCAATGCAAGGATTGCCGGCAGGAATTGGATTTTGGCCATCCATCCGAGCCAGTGGTGAAGCGCTCCGCTCACATCAAGGAGCAGCAATGTAATACCGCAAAAGAAGATGCTTGCAAGTACTATTCTGATTATTCTTAGCGGTGAAGTCTTGGCTTTTCGCATAATAAATTACAATATTTCTGTTTGTTCATAATTGTCAAGGGCTTCTTTCATCAGAATCCGTCCCATTTCGCAGATTTCACGCGCCTTTGCGTAATCGGCAATGTCTCCAAATGCGTCAAATGGCATCCTTGCTACCACCTCCGGCTTGTCCCTTTCGATTCCCATCTTTGCATTCACGTGGTTCATCAGGCTGAATGTCCTGGAAAGGATAGTATAATAGTTGTCTCCCAATTCAAGTTGGTCACCATCCTTATCCGTTTCTCCTTTCAGCTTGTATGTCAATACTTTGTGACCCTGTTCCGTAGCCATTTTGAATTTTTCTGCCAAAGTGAGCGAACGGTCATTTTTCACAGAATCTATTACGGAGCGTGTCTGCTCGTCAAGCGCCCTGTCTTTTGCCTCTTTCTCTTTTTGAGCCTCTTCTTCCTCAACTATAACTTTCCTGATACCCTCTACATCCACGTCATTCACATCAAAGGCTATCAGAATGTCCTGACCGTTCCTGTGAACCCGGTTGGTGGGCATACAATTGGCTATGCCTCCGTCTATCAGGGTGCGGCTACCATATTTGACCGGTCTGAATAGTGATGGAATCGAAATCGATGCACGGATTGCTGTGAAGAGAGGTCCTTTGTCAAACACCACTTCTTCTCCCGTGTAAAGGTCAGTTGCTACTGCGCTGAATGGAATCCGCATATCTTCAATAGCCATATCCGGGACAATCTCTTTCAAGGCATCTATGACCCTGTCTCCTTTGACTAAATGGTTTTTCGAAATGGACAAGTCCATAAGCGTGAACACTTTCCAGGCATCGAGGCTGAACAGCCAGTCTTTGACTTCCTCTAATTTGCCTGCAGCATAAATTCCTCCTATAAGAGAGCCGATGGATGTTCCGGCCACGGATGTGATATTGTAACCGCGACTTTCAATTTCTTCAATAGCTCCTATGTATGCAAATCCCCTCGGTCCTCCACTTGAGAGGGCAAGGGCTACGTCTTTGAAGGCAACCATAACAAGAATGATTTTTGTCTTCAAAAATACCGTATAAAAATTGAAAAGGCAAATAAAAAGTGGAGCCTTTCCCCGGAATTTATTATAGGCTCCACTATGTACAATATTATACTTCGACTGTGCTGACTTTGTTGGCAATAACTTCGTATATGGTTCGTTCCTCCCCATCATTGCCGTTGAATTTCGTCGTTCTCATCCTTCCCAGCACGTGCAAAGGCATTCCTTTGGTGATGTTCTTGAAATCTGGCATACCCTTGCCTCCCCAAGCGACGACATTGAACCAGGTCGTCTCTACGACCCCT
This sequence comes from Candidatus Cryptobacteroides sp., assembly GCA_051870155.1. Classification (GTDB taxonomy): domain Bacteria; phylum Bacteroidota; class Bacteroidia; order Bacteroidales; family UBA932; genus Cryptobacteroides. The sequence continues at coordinate 2,557 of JBJEBO010000004.1, read as the reverse complement.
TCTCCATTCTTGCCTGTGTAGAGGTAATTGGTTGCCAGTGAAAAATTCGCGACCGTGTTATCTCCTACTGTTTTGATTCGGATGTTACCCACATTCCCTTTCAATTCGATTCGATTGATCTGTTCCATAAGACATTTAATTACTCGTTAATCTCTCCCACTTGTCTTGAGCGCTCTTTGTGGTTGTCGCAAAGTAAAGCAATAAAATGATGCCTTTTGCAGTTTTGGTGCTGCCGTATGTCGGATTTTTCTGTTTTTTGAGAATTGATTTCTCTTTTCGTAATTTTCTGTTTTTTATATAAAAAATCATAAATGCCAAAAAGGTAAAAATGGATATCAAAAAACGGAAAAACCGCTTTTGACTTATTTGAAATATTATGGAAGAATCTCACCTTTGGAGAGGACATAGAAAGTTGGATTTAATGATGACTTGGCTTATGAAATATGAGACAGATGAGACCGAGGTGGTGAAATGCCTGGAATGTGGAGATGAAATAGCCTATGGCAGCAGGGCAGATAAAAAATTCTGCTGCAATTCCTGTAAGAACAGGTACAACAACAAAAAGACACGCGATTCCAAGAGAAGGAGGATGAAAATAATTAATTCCATAGATAAGAATTATTCCATCCTGGAAAAGCTGATTCGTACCGGAATCCGGGAAATTGGCGTTATGGAGTTGAAAGGTCTGGGCTTTGATTTAGATAGGGTCACTTCTTATAGGAAAATAAGGAGATGCGATGTTTTCTGTTGTTATGATATAAGTTTTTCCGTTGTAATGGACAGGGTGGTATCGATAAAAAAGAGAGAAGGAATATAAGGAAATTTGGTAATGAATTGTGGAATGCCTAATTTTGAAAATTTATTAGAGTTACAGAATTTCAGAAACCAATTTATAGAAATGAAAAAATCAATAATCTTTGCGGGAATATGTCTCGCCCTAATCTCATCGTGTAAAATGGAGAATCCTCTTTTGACGGAGTCGCCGCTTCCTTTTGGCGCTCCGCAGTTTGACAAAATTCAGAATGAACATTATCTGCCGGCATTCAAGGCTGCACTTGAAGAGGCAAAGGCTGAAATAGATGCCATTGTTGCAAATCCTGACGAACCGGATTTTGCCAACACCATCGAAGCAATGGAATATTCCGGAAGGACTTTGAACAATATTGCTTCCATATTCTTTAATCTTATGGAAGCCGACACTGATGATACTATGCAGGAAATTGCCGAGGAGGTGTCTCCTATGATGACAGACTTTTCTATGTATGTGTCTCTGAATAAACCTCTTTTTGAAAAGGTGAAGGTCGTCTATCAAAAAAGGGAGTCCCTAGGTCTTGCCCAGGATCAGATGCGGTTGCTTGAAGAGAGTTACAAGTCTTTTGTTCGCAACGGAGCGAATCTGTCAGAAGAAGATGGAAAACTCTATGCAGATTACAGCCAGAAGCTTTCCCTGCTTTCGTTGCAGTTCGGAAAGAATTCGCTTGCTGCCTCAAATGCCTTCTTTATGAACGTGACAGAAGAATCGGACCTCGCCGGTCTTCCTCAGTTCGTTCGCGAGCAGGGAGCTGAAGCAGCCAAGGAGCGTAACCTCGAAGGCTGGGTTTTCACACTTGATTATCCGAGCTTTGCACCGTTTATGAAATTCTCTGAGAACCGTGCGTTGCGTGAGAAAATGTATATGGCAAACAACACCAAGGCTGTGGGTGGTGAATTTGACAATACGGAGATAGTAAAGGAAATAGTTGACTTGAGGATAAAGATTGCCAACCTTCTTGGCTATGAAACCTATGCCGACTATGCCCTGGAAAACAGGATGGCAAAGGATGTAGAGACTGTAAATACATTTCTTGACCGTCTTTTGACACCGTCTCTTCCTTTTGCAAGAAAGGAAGTTGCTGAGGTGGAAGCTTTTGCGAGAAAAAATGGATTTGACGGCGAACGCCTGATGCCTTGGGATTTCTCGTTTTGGTCAGAGCGTTTGAAAGAAGCTGAATATTCTCTCAGTGAGGAAGAACTGAAACCATATTTCAGATTGGAGAATTGTATAGACGCCGTATTTTCCCTTGCAAACCGTCTTTATGGAATCACTTTCGAACAAAGGAATGACATACCTGTATATCACAAGGATGTGAAGGTTTATGAGGTGAAAGATACGGATGGAAGGCATCTCGCCCTCTTCTATGCGGACTTCTTCCCTCGTGCAAGCAAGAGAAGCGGAGCGTGGATGACTGAATTCCGTGGTCAGAGCATCCGCAATGGTGTGGAAGAAAGACCTTTAATCAGCATCGTGACAAATTTTACCAAGCCGACTTCCGATACACCGTCACTCATCACACACGATGAGTTCAATACCTTCCTCCACGAATTCGGTCACGCCCTTCACGGCATCCTCGCTGAGGGCAGGTATCCTTCCCAGACTGGAACATCGGTGGCAAGGGATTTCGTTGAGCTCCCTTCGCAGATTATGGAGAATTGGGCCTTCGAACCGGAATATCTCGACTCATTTGCAAAACATTACCAGACTGGTGAAGTGATTCCGGATTCTCTCGTAACAAAGATT
>JBJEBO010000003.1:0-5356 GCA_051870155.1 Candidatus Cryptobacteroides sp. | reverse complement strand
GGCAAAAACTCAATTCCTTTTCAAGATTAACAAGGGAATCCTCAGCATCCGCGATAACAAATTGGTGAATGAGAGCCAATTGGAGGAAAAGAAAAGGGTTCCTTTCCCAAATATGATTTATTTCGGAGACGGAGAAACTGATGTTCCTTGTATGAAGATTGTCAAAATGTTCGGCGGTCATTCAATAGCGGTATATAATCCAAAAGTACCACATAAGAAAGATACAGCACGCACATTGCTCAGGCAGCAGAGGGTGAATTTCATCACCCCTGCCACATATACGAAAGAGAGCAGAACCTACAAAGTGGTCTGCTCTATTATCGATAAAATCCGCATCGACTGGGAACTTGCCCGTCTGGCGAGATTCAAATAAACTCGGAATTAATACACTTTCACAGTGAGTTTAGCATAAGCCCTTTCCACTTTGGCTAGGGCTTCTTCCACCGTGTCGGCTGTTGCGAGAAGCACACCGAGCCTCCTGTGTCCGATGACTTCAGGTTTGCCGAATATTCTCATCTGCACACCAGGTTCCTCAAGGACTTTTTCAAGGTCACAGAATTCATATTCCTTTGTATTTCCCTCAACTACAATGGCTTTGGATGCTGATGGACCATAGAATCTTACACCAGGTACAGGGAGTCCGAGGACTGCTCTTGCGTGGAGGGCAAACTCTGAAAGATCCTGGGAAATCATAGTAACCATTCCCGTGTCGTGCGGTCTCGGGGACACTTCGCTGAAAATCACCTCGTCACCCTTGACGAAGAGTTCCACTCCGAAAATTCCCCAGCCTCCAAGGGCGTCAGTGATGGCCTTTGCAATGTGTCTTGCCTGCTCCAATGCCTTTGGAGCCATAGCCTGAGGCTGCCAGGACTCGCGGTAGTCGCCATCCACCTGATGGTGACCTACAGGCTCAAGGAAGGTGGTTCCTGCGCAATGGCGAACTGTCAGGAGGGTGATTTCATAATCGAATTTGACAAAGCCCTCAACGATGACCTTTCCGCTTCCTGCACGTCCTCCCTCCTGGGAGATATGCCAGGCACGATCGACATCCTCAGCACATTTCACAGTGCTCTGTCCGTGACCGGAAGAACTCATCACAGGCTTTACGACGCAAGGAAAGCCGATTTCAGCAACAGCGGCGTCGAATTCCTCCCTTGTGGATGCAAATCTATACGGAGAGGTCGGCAGTCCGAGGGTTTCAGCTGCAAGACGGCGGATGCCTTCACGGTTCATCGTAAGCCTTGTCGCCTTTGCCGTAGGGATTACATTGAATCCCTCCTCTTCCAATTTGACAAGCCGGTCTGTCGCAATTGCCTCGATTTCAGGAATGATATAATCCGGTTTCTCTTCTTTGATAACAGCCTCAAGAGCATCGCCGTCAAGCATAGACAGCACCCTGTTCCTGTTGGCAATCTGCATAGCCGGTGCATTGGCATATTTGTCAAGTGCCACCACTTCCACTCCATAACGCTGGAGTTCGATTGCCACTTCCTTTCCGAGTTCTCCGGAGCCGCAAAGCACGGCTTTCTTCCCGAATCTTGTGAATGTTGTTCCGATTTTTGTCATTTCAAAATATTTTATTTGGTATTTGGTATCTTGTCATTTCGAGCGAAGGACCTATCTTGTCATTTCGAGCGAAGGCGCAAAGCGCCGAAGTCGAGAAATCTATCTCCCATACCTCTTAAGAATCGTCTCCCCATAAGCATCAATCCTCCTGTCGCGGAAGAACGGCCAACCCCTGCGGACATACTCAGTCCTGTCGAGATCGATATCCACCACTTTGACACCTTCCTCATCCTTGCCAAATTCAGCCAACAACTCGCCCTGAGGACCTGTCGCAAATGAACGACCCCAGAAATCCAAGCCCACAGTGTTGCCTGTCGGATCATCCTCGTGACCTGTTCGATTCACAGTAATTACAGGAAGTCCGTTTGCCACTGAATGTCCGCGCTGGACAAGCTGCCAGGCATCGCTCTGCACCTTCTGCTCCTCAACAGGATCCGTGCCCACCCCACCGATTGCCGTAGGATAAATCAAAATCTGGGCACCGTTCAGGGCCATACACCTTGCTGCCTCCGGATACCACTGGTCCCAGCAGACAAGCACTCCAAGAGTGCCGACTGAAGTTTCGATCGGATTGAAACCCATATCACCAGGGGTGAAATAGAATTTCTCATAATAACAAGGGTCATCCGGGATATGCATCTTGCGGTATTTGCCTGCAATCGAACCGTCCTTCTCAATCACGACGGCAGTGTTGTGGTATATTCCCGGGGTGCGTCTCTCGAAAAGGGAGAGCACGAGGACAATGCCGAGTTCTTTGGCAAGAGCGCCGTAAGTCTCGGTAGAAGGTCCCGGAATCGGCTCGGCGAGATCGCAGAGAGCCGCCTCTTCGTGCTGACAGAAATATACGGAGTTGTGAAGTTCCTGGAGCACAACGAGTTTTGCCCCGAGTTCGGCACATTTGCAGATATTGCCTTTGAGTTTTTCTATGTTTGCCGGAATGTCGGTTCCGCAGCTTTGCTGCACCATTCCTACTTTCAGTATATTCATTTCTTTTATCTTATTATTATCATTTTAATTTAGATCTTTCGACTCGCTCCGCTCGCTCAAGATGACAACCCTGTCATCTCGACTGGAGGTGCGCAGCACCGGAATGGAGAGATCTACCGAAGATACCCCGCCGGGAACTGCATAGTAATGCAATGCAGCGAACCGTGTCCTGAAAGCAACGGTCTGCAATCAATCCCCACGTCCTCCCTGTCCGGGAACACCTCCTGAAGCCTCTGCCTTGCCACCTCATCAAGAGGCGACCCGGTCCCCGGAAGCAGGACGCCCCCGTTGACTATCAGGAAATTGGCATAAGAAGCAGGGAGTCTGTAATCCTCAAGATAAAGCGGCTCTGGAAGCGGAAGCGGCACAAGGCGATATGGCTTGCCATCCAAGGTACGGAAACCTCTGAGCTGTTTCTCCATAGCAGCAAGTTCATCATAATGCGGATCTTCCGGATCCGTACACTGCATATAGGCTATAGTGTCCGGAGAACAGAATCTCGCCAGGATATCCACGTGGCTGTCTGTGTCGTCTCCGATAATGGTGCCGTGGTCGAGCCAGAGAATCCTCTCCAGTCCGAAAGCACTTTTCAATTCATCCTCGATTTCCTCCTTTTCCAGATATTCATTCCTGTTCACGGAACAGAGGCACTCGGTAGTAGTGAGCATAGAACCGCAGCCATCGCTGTCGATGCTGCCACCCTCAAGGACATAAGGTCTCATATCGACACCCATAACATCCTCGGAGAAAGCCCCCTGATCAAAGAGGTTTCGTGTAATCCTGTTGTCGAGATTGGAAGCGAATTTGAGGCCCCATCCGTTGAATACGAAATCATAGAGATATTTTTCGCCCTCGTCCCCGAAGACGGAGATTCCGCCGTGGTCCCTCGCCCACGTGTCATTGAGAGGAGTTTCATAGAAAGAAATTCGGTCAATGTCGATTTCAAGACCTTTCTGAGCTGCGATCCTGTTTATGTCAGCCTTGCATTCCTCTATGTCCCTTGTTGCGATTATCAGTCTTTCGAAACGCAAAATCTGATATGCAATCTCCACATAACATCCCAAAACCTTTTCAAGTTCAAACCATTCCGTGTCGCAGTGCGGCCAAGTGAGCTGGACGCCATCCTGCAATTCCCATTCTGCCGGTAACCTCATCTAAGAATCCATTTGCTCAAGTTCCTCCGGAAGGAATCCCCCATCCATTACAACCTGATATTAAACCGTGCGCAAAAATAATAAATTTCCGCCTATTTTCTTATAAGATGATTACTGATTATTCTATGACTTTCCAGTCTTCAATCCGTCTGTTCTCGGTTGAAAAACTTACTCCTATCTTAAAGAGTTTTCTCGGATCATCCACAAACGGCTTGGCATAGCCTTTTTCTTCGATCTGCTGCAATGCTGCATCGGCAGTATTGTCGATTTTCAACTCCACAATATAAACATAATCCTTTGTTTGAAGCAGAAGGTCAATCCTGCCGTTGCTGGTGCAACGTTCAGCCTGCACATATTCACCAAGCAATTCTATGATAATGTACATTGCGTATTGGAAGTTCTTCTCTGAATCACCCTGAATCTGATAGGTTGTATTGGCAAACAGGGCTTCCAATGTTCTCATAAATACATCTGGACTACCTGTTCTGAGTGCTTTTGCCAATTTTGCCGTTGTCGTGTTGCCTTCAGCAGGATTTACAGGAACATAATACGAGAATATGAACTTTAAGAATCCATTCTTGACCTCATTGTTAGGAAAGCCCAGAGTATATATGTTGAATTCCTTGTCATAATCCTTGATAGTTAAATAACCTGTCTGAAAGAAGAGAGGGATTGGTCTGTTTACAATATCCTGCATACCGCTCAAATCATCTGACGCGACCTCGACTTTATCAGACAATGTGGTTACATCAAACGATGTCTGCTTCATCACATTAACCAGCATCGTAGGGGTGCCGGTTTCAAACCAGTAATCTTTAAATTTCTTTGAACGAAGTGTGCTCAGAAGGCTGAATGGATTATACATTCCGTCAGCATCCTCCGAGAAATGATAACCGTCATACATATCCTTCAGTTTGGCATAGCACTCTTCTATACTCAATTGGTTTGCATCCGCCAGCTCAGCTATGCTTTCTTCGAAGTATATGTGCAAGTCGTTCTCTGAAATTCCGCATATATCAGAATATTCTGTTTCCATTGAAATGTCGGTCAGATTATTCAGGGCGCTGAACACGCTCAACTTACCAATTTTAGACACTCCGGTCAGTAAACAGAACTTCATCTGCTCACCCATAGACTTGATTACTCCATAAAAACCTTGAAGGACTGCTCTATAATAATCGGACAAATCCTTCTTATCAAGATTGTTTACAATCGGTTTGTCGTATTCATCAACAAGTATGACAACCTGCTTGCCCGTCTTTTTATATGCAGCATCAATGACATCCATAAATCTTGCTTCCAGAGCATCATACCTGGCCGTAATGCCATATTCTTTTTCCCAGTTGTCCAGATGCTGTGACAATAAGACAATCAAGTCTTCCGGATACATATATTTGCTGCCATTCAAGTCAAGATGCAACACCGGGTACTCAACCCAATCTTTTTCCAGATTCTCTATGGCCAAACCTTTGAACAGCTCTTTTTTGCCTTTGAAATAGGCTTCCATAGTGGATACAAGAAGACTTTTGCCGAACCTGCGCGGACGGCTTAGAAAATAATATTTGCCTGTAGATGCTAAACGATATATGTGACTTGTCTTATCCACATAAATGTATTCACGTCTGCGCAAATCCCCAAAATTCTGTATG
>JBJEBO010000002.1:0-5363 GCA_051870155.1 Candidatus Cryptobacteroides sp. | reverse complement strand
ATTGCCCTCGTCAAAAATACCGGCATAATATAGAGGAACAGTGACTTCTCCAGCAGAAGCATTGAGCGTAACATCATCAATATAGTTGAAATTCTTGAGATAGAACTCTCCTGTCTTATAATCCCAGTTTGCAAAAGCAGCCAGGTCAAGTCCTGTAGTTCCTGCGTTATAAATCATCAAAGTCTCATTGACATAATACTCAGCAACAAGGGTCTCGTTGAATGCCTTGCCGTTTGCTCCGACATAATTCCACACTCCTTCCCATTTCTTGAAATCAGCCTTAGGCGCCTCCGGTTTGAACTCTGTCGTAGCATATTTTCCGGTAGGATAACCCTGCTCGTCAACCTCTACTGCGTATGCTACATAATCATCGTAGAACATATTGAATGCCTCTGAAGCTGAACCCTTGTAGGTGAGTGCGTTAAGAAGCTGCTCGAAGGTGTAGTTCGAATTCATCTGCATATAATAATCAATAGTATAGAGAAGGTCTCCGGCGATACCTTTGCAGATTTCATCCAATGTATAGTTGCTTTCAGCCATTTCTGCCTTCTGGAACAATCCGATGGCATATCTTGCATTGTCAGTTGACTCTACGCAGACATTATTAGGATATGAGTTGTCAGAATAATCCACACCAAACTTGTAACTCAACGTCCAATTAGGGTTAACCTGAGTTTCAAGTGCTGTAAACTGTATTCCCCATACAGGCTCTCCGGTTGACTTGCCTGCTGCACTTGCCGCTCCGACGATGATCACATAACCGGTGAAAGTGCTGAGGCCCGTGAAAGTTACTGAGCTTGAACCGTAACGGAGTTTAGATGCGAGATTGGACTCTGCTTTCATAGCATTTTCAAGCTGCACTGCCGGATCTGTCTGTGCATCCTGGCTTATCATTGCATACCAGGTGTCTTCAGGGTCTGCCGTAGAACTTGTTACGGAAATGGTGATGGAGCTTGTGTCATACTTTGTTACTTCAACAGAAAGCTCAACCGGTGCCTTTTCTGTAGTGAATTCCACAGTGGCTGATTTACCGTATGTATTTCCTTCCTTGTCCACTCCGAACACCACGGCGGTGTATAAGGTCTTTCCTTTGAGTCCGGATGCAACAATTTCAGAGTTTGTACCCTTTTGTACAGTTACTTCACCGTTCTTGATCTTAACGATTTCTTTGTTGATTTCGCTTTCGGCAGAAGCAGAGGTGCCTTCATACCAGAAGACATCGTAGGTGTCCTTTGATGTGCCGTTGTGCTTTACGATGATGTTTGCTGAAGTGCCCTGGATACTTGTAGCCTCGATGGTGAACACGGTTCCTTCATCGTCTTCTCCTCCCTGTCCGAGGTCAACCTTTTGCGTGCAGGCTCCTGCTATTGCGAGCAACGCCGTAAGGGACAATACAAAAGATAACAGTTTTTGAATTTTCATAATCAGTATTAAATTTGTGTGAACGACAAATATAGATATTATTTTGCATATTTTGACTTTGCACATCCATTATTTGGAAAAAAATGCCTATACTTGCGCTTCAAACGTTGATTTAAAATTTTTGAGAAAAGATATGGGAAATAAAAGATTTTTCTTGATTTGTTCTTTGACAGCCCTTCTGGCGGGTGCCTGCCAGTCGGATAAAATGGAGGTCCAGACGCCTCAGACCCAAGAGTCATTGCTTGATGAAAGTGCCATTGCGGGGATGATGCGTGTCAAGCTGCCGGATGCGGTCGCTCTTTCTCTGATTGAGGTCGCTGATGCGGACGGAGTGGTTCCTCTTGACAAGATTCCATCTTTGAACGGTGCTTTCGAAGGGATGAATATAACACAGATGAAGACCACCTTCCATATAGGAGGCCAACATCGAAATCTCCAGATTGAATCCGGTCTTCACAAGTGGTTTGACGTTAGTTACGATTCGGAGATTACCCTTACAAAGGCAACAGACGAACTCGTGAAATCTGATGAAATCGAGGTTGTATCAAGAATTTATCGCCCAACCGTTATGTCGGTGCAGATGAACGATCCGCGCTACAGCGAGCAGTGGCACTATTATAATACAGGGCAAAACGGTTTTACAAAAGGAATAGATATCAAACTTCAGCAGGCTTGGGATACTTACGGCGTGTATGGAAGAAAAGAAGTCGTGGTAGCGGTAATAGACTCTGGAGTGGATTATACTCATCCTGATCTCAATATGTGGGTGAACACCGGTGAGGTCCCAAACAATGGAATCGACGATGACGGTAACGGATATATTGATGATGTTTATGGCTACAATTTTGTCCAGGGAACAGATGGGACAATCCATATCCAGGACCACGGAACTCACGTAGCCGGAACCATCGCTGCCGTGAATAACAATGGAATGGGAGTTTGCGGAATTGCTGGAGGTGACGGCTCTAAGGATAGTGGTGTGAGGGTGATGACTCTCCAAATTCTTGATGATCGTTATCCGAATGCAGCTACATCCTTCACAAAGGCTATCCAGTATGCCTGCGAAAATGGAGCAGTGATTGCCCAAAACAGTTGGGGATATATGGATGTGAACGGCAATCCGATTAACGATCCGAATGCCTTTAAGGCTGATCAGGATGCTATCATCTATTTCAATAAGAACGCAGGACAATTTGCCGGCAGTCCTATGAGTGGCGGAATTTCAATTTTCGCTTCCGGCAACAGCAATGCAGACATAGGCTATCCGGCAGCATTTGAGGAGGCTGTGGCTGTGGCAGCAGTAGGACCTACAGGAGATGCTGCCCCATACACGAACTATGGTGATTGGATTGATGTCTGCGCTCCAGGCGGTGATACGAAAGGATATGGCACCCTTGGAGGAGTCCTGAGTACGACCCCGAACAGCACATTCGGCTATATGCAGGGTACTTCGATGGCCTGTCCGCACGTATCCGGTCTTGCTGCACTTATGGTTTCAGGCTATGGCGGAAATGGCTATACGTCGGAAAAACTTCGCAAAGACCTGATTGCAAGTTGTGATGAAAGTATATATGAAACTGTCAGTCAAAGCCGTCAGGGGCTTCTCGGAAAAGGACTGATCGATGCGGTGAAAGCCCTGTCGTCTCTGAATACCGAAGCACCTCAGCCAATCAAGACTCTGCGTACGTCAGTGAAGTCCAACTTCCTCACAGTCGAAGCTGATGTGCCTACCGATGACGGCGGTACGACACAGGCATATTATTTCCATATTTATTATTCTGTATCTCCTTTCGATGCATCTTCACTTGCTTCAGTATCAAAGGCTACGTATGAAATCAGCAAGTTGGAATCAGTCTCAGGCGGTCTCAAGACATTTGTTCTCGGATCTCTTGACTTCAATACAAAATATTATTTCGCTGTCACTGCCGGCGACTTTGCCGGAAATGAATCCGCTCCGACCGAGATTGCATCATTCACTACAGGAAGCAATAGCGCCCCGGTGCTCACACCTGATTTCCAACTCCCTGTCACTGTCAGGGCTTCAGAAAAGAAGGAACTCATTTTTACAGTTTACGACCCTGACGGACACGATGTCATTGTAACTGTGTCAGACAGAAGTGGCAAGATAACGGTAGTCCAGGAGGGTACAAGCGCGAGGATTATCATTGACGGAACCCAGATGACCGCAGGCAATTATTCTCTCGCCGTGACTGCTGAAGATATATTTGGTGGTACTTCTGATTCATATATGTTTGATTATGAGGTACTCCCAAATAGCGCTCCTGTCCTTGTAAAGCCGATAGAGAGTTTTGCTGTGAATGGCAACGGCTCAAGGTCTGTCCTTGATGCTACAGAATATTTCACCGATCCTGACGGGGAGTCATTTGACAACTCTCTCACCCTCATCTTCTCCGACTTTGATTCCAAAATCATAAGTGTGACTCAGGAAGGACCGAGGATTACTTTCACCGGAAAGAACTCCGGATATACTGCAATCACCCTCAAAGTTGCCGATGCGAGGGGAGCAAGCGTTTCTACCACATTCAATGTTATCGTCCGTAACAAGGATGTTGAGATGGATGTATATCCGAATCCTACTGCAGATTATCTCCACCTCAGGACAGGCTCGAAAGTAAGCGGAACTGTGGAAATCTTCACTTCCGCAGGACACAAGGTTTATTCGGCCGAGCACACAATCGACCTGAATGCCCCTCTCAAACTTGATGTCAAGTCTTTTGCCGCCGGCTCATATACAGTTGTCGTTGCAGGCAGTATAAAAGCACAGTTTGTTAAACTTTAGTATCTGACAGACAATGAAATACGTATATAAAATATTTTTGACTTTTGCCGCCGGTATCGCGGCAGTATCCACATCTTTCGCACAAGAAACTGCGGTGTTGCCGGAGACTTCATCATTCCAGTTCCTCAATCTCCATTCAAGCCCTCGCACTGCTGCTATGGGCGGGGTGGTGACCGGTCTTTCCGCTGATGCCTTTGCCCAATTGGGCAATGTCGCTGCCGTTCCATATTCAGACAGCAGGATGGCTCTTCAATTGGACTATAGTCTTTGGCAACCTTCCATTTCTGGAACAAATGCTCTTGCCGTCGGTGGCTTCTTCAAGATTAAGAAACAGTTCGGAGTCACTTTTGCCGTCCAGACAAACATAGGAAAACAATATTCAGTGACTGTTGATCCGGGTATGACAGTGGCATACCATACTCCTATTGACTTCCGCGCCGGTGCCGGTTTTTCTTGGAGCCCGATTAGAAGTCTTTCTGTCGGAGTCGGCTTGAATTATGCTCTCAGCGTCCCTGGACCGGCAAATGATATTTATAAGAACACTTTTATGACCTTTGCTGCAGATGTTCAGTTGATATGGCATCTCGAAGGGATTCTTGATCTTTCCGTTTCCGGCAACAATCTTGGCTTGCCTGTGAAATTGACAGACGGGACTTCACATCCTATTCCTATGAATGCAAAACTTGGACTTGGCACAGACCAGTCTTTTGGCAGACACAGGATTGCAGCAGCTCTTGAGGGTGGCTGCTTCTTCGCAGCCAATACTTCCATCTTCGCAGGGGTGGGTGCTGAATACACCTATAATAATATGCTTTCCGTCAGGGCCGGTTATCATTACGGTGACGGAAAGGAAGGACTTCCATCTTTTGCTTCCGTTGGTCTTGGTCTCAGGTTCTTCGGAATCACTGTCGATGTCGCTTATAATATAGCATCCGGTTCTATGGCAAATACCCTTTGTGCAGGTCTCGGATTCAGATTTTAATCGTTTAGCCTATGAGAAATTGTTCGGCTTTCACGCGTATAACCGCTTTTGTAGCGGCTTTCGTCCTAATATTTTCCTGCTCCGTGGAGAAAAACGGACAGGGTGAGGAAGAATTACAATATAACGACAGCCATACCCTTATTAGATATATAATGGGAA
>JBJEBO010000001.1:0-5392 GCA_051870155.1 Candidatus Cryptobacteroides sp. | reverse complement strand
CATTTGCGAAACTTGAGATAGTTATAAATAATTGAACTTTAATTAATTGTTAAATATTTAACGACGTCGTTATATCATGATAAAGAAACTTGAAAACAGACCTTGGAAAATACTTGAAAGTCAAAAACTGTTGAATATGAGAATAAATAGCAGTACTATTTTGCTGTAGAATAAATTCTGTATTTTCCATCCTTGAAGACAAATCTTACCGGAGATATCTGTTCTAAATCACTGATAATTTCCGGCAAATTTGTTCCTTTCGGGGTTTTCATCGTATATGAGCAAGCTTTTACTCCCGCATCCATAATTTCGAAATCCACATCAAACTTTCTGGATAGGGTCAGCAATACACTTTCAATAGGACTGTCTTGAAATACAAGTACATTTTCGGTCCAAAGTGCATTCATATTTGAATTCTTCAGATGGGTTATCTTCACTTCTCCCGTAGTCTTGTTGTAGGATAGACATTCATCGGGATTCATATTGTAGATGTCATCGTCATTACGGAACTCCACAAGACCGGTAATCAATGTCACATCTATTGTAGGATTTTCTTCGTAAGAATTTATATTGAACGATGTTCCCAAAACTTTAACAGACATATCGTCTCCAATCTGCACAATGAATGAACGGCGTTTGTTGGGTTCCACCTTGAAAAAAGCTTCACCTTTGAGTGTGACGTTTCTTTTGGATATACCGAAACGATGCGGATAGGTCAAAGTTGATTCTCCATTGAGAATTACTGAAGTACCATCCTGAAATACAATCTCCTTCTGCTCACCTCTGCCTGTATGTATAGACTCCATTCCAGCATCAGCAAACAAGGCGCCTCCAATGCGATTATTCAGATTGAACCATACCGTAAGCATAATAATACAAGGGACCAGCACCGCCGCGCAAGAAAGAGCTATGCGCCTGATTTGTTTCCGGCGTATGCGAGCCATTATGCGTTCAAGTATCTCATCCACCGGTATATCTCCGGTTATTGGCATTATATTTTTGTCAATCAGTCCGGCATCTGTGTCGATAGCCTCTGACAACCACGCCTGACCTTCAGGCGATGAGAGCCATTCAGCCACCATTTCGGCCTCGCGTCTGGTTCCTCTGTTGTTAAGGACTCTTCTGACAATTATTGGATCTATCTTACTCATAAATTTAACAATACAAACAAAATCATTGAATCCACAAATGTGTTTAAAATACGTTTGAGATTCTTTAGGCATTGCATATAATGGGAATTCACCGTATTCAACGATAGATTCATCAGTTTGGCTATTTCTACATTTGACAAACCTTCACACCTGTACAGTGCCACCTTTCTTTGTTGTTCCGGCAGTTTGCCTATTGCATCCATCAATTCATCAACCCGACCCTGAGCCTCAGCCTTTTCATATATATCCTCTTCAATATCACCCCGGCGTTGGGCTATGACATAATTATGTTGCAATGCCGTGCGGTTGTTCCTTATGTAATTCATAACTGCATTTCTGGTCATTGCATATAAGTAGGATTTGATCTGCAATGTAGGAGAAATACCTCCTCTTATCATCCACAGTTTTTCAAACACCTGTTGAAGAATGTCTTTTGCCACATCTTCATCCTTTATGTACCTATATGCAAGAGTATAAAGCTGGGATATGTATCTGTTGTATATTTCTGTGAACGCGGATTTGTCTCCACGCCCAAGCAATACAATCAGCTCCATATCGTTCAGCTCCCGGCAGTCAGTTACATTGAATCTCATTGATGTGGATTTGGTTTCCACAAATTTATAAGATTTTTACAATAAACACGTAAAATTGAGAAAAATGTGAATTCTGCCTCACATTTATTTTGAACTTGCGTGTTTTTATAGCGCTAACACTTAATAACACTTCTAATGACTATCGTTCATAACATAACACGCACTGCAAGATTAATGGTTATAATATGTGCCGTCGCTATGCTTCACCGATTCGATTCTTTTGCTTGGGGTTGGGAACATCGAGGAATTACATATATGGCAGAAAAGCACTTGTCTGACAAAACAAAAGAAGAAATTTATAAATACTTGCAAGAATCCATTGTTTACTATTCCGGATGGCTTGATGATGTGAGACGTGAAAAAATTCCAGAATATGAGCAAACGAGATGGTGGCATATGCTTTCCGTGGACGAAAATGGGGATGTATCTTCAAAACCACTTAGATTCAATGGTGACGGATATGCTTTGGGACAACTGGAAAACGCTATTCAGATCCTTAGTGATTATAAGTCCTGTTCAGATTCTACAGTGAGCGTCAATCTAAAATATGTAATCCATATTCTTGTTGATATGCACGCGCCAAGCCATATTTATTATTCTGATCTCCCCGGAGGCATCGATGCTCGTCCAAGGCATTATAATTTCTTTATGATAAATTTTTGTGGCAACGATGTCACTTACCACTCGATTTGGGATTCTCCTTTGAAAAAATTACATCCGGATTGGGAAGAACAGGATTTTTGTGAACATTTGGATATTCTTGAGCCTTCAGAAATCCAATCCATTTGCGAAGGTACTGTTGCAGATTGGGCACAAGATTGCGCAGATCGTTGCAAAATAATATACGATTGGGCCAAGCCTGAAGATCATTTAGACGAAAACTTCCTTTCTGTTCATTCAGATCTCGCAATTCAGCAATATCAACGAGCCGCTTATCGGTTGGCAAAACTGTTAAATCAATTATTTGATCCATATCACCTTTTATAATTAATAACTATTAACAACATCATTATGAAACTGTTCAGAACTATTTTGACAGTAATTGTGATGACCGGGTTCAGCATTGCAATGCAAGCCCAAAATGTCACAATACACAAGGAGAAGGTAGCGCTTGAAACTGTTTTGGATGAAATTTCAAATCAAACAAGTTACACCTTCCTCCATTCAAGACCTGCAGTCAATCCTGATGCATTGGTCTCTCTTGATGTCGAAGGCGTTTCTCTGAGAGAAGCTCTCGACAAACTTTTCCAAGGTTCAAAAATCGCTTATGAAATCAAAGGCAACAAAGTCTATCTGAAAGAGAAGACTGAGGAGCCAGACAAAAAAGAAGGTTCAAAGAGCGTCGTAACTGGTGTCGCCGTTGATCAGAACGGTTTGCCTGTCATTGGTGCAGGTGTATTGATTAAAGGCACTACACGAGGTGCCAGTACCAGCATAGACGGAGATTTTTCCATTGAGGCTTCGCCGGAAGAGACACTCGTTTTTTCGTGCATCGGCTATGATGACGTAGAAATCCTTGTAGGTAACCAGAACAATATCAATGTTGTAATGACAGAAAGTTCCTTGTTGCTTTCGGATGTAGTTGTCATCGGTTATGGTGCAGTCAAGAAAAGAGATGTATCTACAGCTATTTCATCCATCAAATCCGAGGACATTGCAAACCATTCCATTGCAGACTTCCGTCAGGCTATGGTCGGCAAAATGCCAGGTGTATCTGTAATGCAGACAAGTGGAGATCCGGAAGGAAGTGTGATGGTGCGCGTTCGTGGTATCGGCTCAGCAACTGCCGGCAATGATCCTCTATATGTCATTGACGGTGTTCCTATGGAGAATGGACTTGCAAACCTCAACGCAAATGATATCGAATCAATGGAGGTTCTGAAGGATGCATCTTCGGCGGCAATCTATGGTTCCAGAGGTTCCAACGGTGTAATTCTCGTGACTACAAAGAAAGGTACATCCGACAGATTGAAAATCAGTTATGACGGATATTATGCTTTGGATATGGTTTCAAAGAAGATAGATATGATGGATGCGTATGAATATGCTCAATTTGTCAAAGACGGACACGACAACGCCTATCACGATGCTGTTCCAGGCGGAAACGAGCCTAACGGTTCCAGAGCAGATTCCTGGGCGAACTATCCGGTGGAAATCATCCCATATCTTGAAGGTCAACAGGGACTTACAAATACTGATTGGCAAGACCAGATTTTCAGAAAAGCACATACACACAGCCATAACCTTTCTTTGTCAGGCAAAACTGAATCCATCAATTATTTCGTTTCAGGAAATATACTTTCAAAGCAGGGTGTGATTATTAATTCAGATTATCAGAAATATGCTCTCCGTTTCAATCTGGACGGTAAGAGGGGACATTTCAAATATGGAATAAACTTTGCACCCTCATACTCAAAATCCAATAGGGTCAATGCTTCAGGTTCCTATAGCAGCGGCGGTGTCGTACAATCTGCGTTGGCTTATAACCCGATGTGGCCTGTTTATAACGAAGACGGATCATTCAACTTCCTCGGTAACGGTTATTGGAGAATTGGCAATGACTATCAGCACAACGAAATCTTGAATCCAGTAGCACTTGCCACCTTAAAGAAAGACATTGTGGAAAGGGTTGCAATGACTGGACGAATTTTCGCATCATACGAATTCTTTGATGGATTTTCTTTCCAGACTTCTCTTGGAGGGTCATATTACGGAGCATCAAACAATCAATATACCTCCGGAGACCTTGAAACTCTCGGTAAGGCAAATTATGGCAAAAAATCAAACCCGATAGGTTATGCTTCATCAGCATTTCAATACAACTGGCTGTGGGAAAATCAGTTTACCTACAATAAAACCTTCAAGGATAAGCATATGGTAAATGCAGTTCTTGTGCACTCTGTTCAGAAGGACACCCAGAAAAGTATGAATGTTACAGCAACCGACTATCCAAACGACTATATACAGACAATCGGAGGAGGCGTGGTTAATAAGGGAGATTCTATGACAGAGCAGTGGTCTCTCGCTTCTTTCCTTGCCCGTGTACAGTACAGCTACAAAAGTAAATATATGTTTTCAGCAGCTATCCGTGCTGATGGTTCTTCAAGATTTGGAAAGAACAACAGATGGGGATATTTCCCTTCCGTATCAGCCGCATGGAGGATTTCAGGTGAAGATTTTATGGATAAAACTTCCTCTTGGCTTTCCGACCTCAAACTCAGGGCAAGTTACGGTATAACAGGAAACTTCCAAATTGGTAACTATACGCATCTTTCTACATTGGATACAGATGACTATATTCTCGGATCAAATGGAGGCGGCCTTGTAAGTGGATATAAACCAACCGGTGTTGAGAATCCTGATTTGACTTGGGAGAAGACGGGTATGTTCAATGTCGGAGTTGATGCAAACCTTCTGAACGGCTATGTGACTTTGACTGCTGAATACTATTATTCCAACACCAAGGATATGCTGCTCCAAGTTCCTATTCCTCATCTTACAGGATATACCCAGACCCTTATGAACATCGGAAAGGTGAACAACAGAGGTATAGAACTCCAATTGGGCTCATCTCATTCTTATGCCAATGGAATAGGATATTCATTTTCAGCCAATTTTGCCAAGAATATAAATGAGGTGAAAGCTCTT